>JAPOVS010000056.1:100235-111007 GCA_026708055.1 bacterium
GGCTGGCTGAGAGGGACGTCAGATGAGCGCCACAGCACAGGACACCACAGTGATCGGCACACGGCGGCTGCGCCGGGAGGATCCCGCTCTGCTGTCGGGCGAGGCGCGCTTCATCGACGACCTCGACGTGCCCGGTGCGCTCTGGATGGCGGCGGTGCGCAGCCCGCACGCGCACGCCCGGATCAACAGTGTGGACCTCGAGGCCGCCCGCGCCGTCCCCGGCGTGGTGGCGGCCTACAGCGGCGAGGACTTCGCCGCCCTCGGCGCGGGTCCGCTGCCGTGCGCCTGGCCGGTGACGCCGGACATGAAGAACCCGCCGCACCACTCCGTCGCCACCGGCGTGGTCGCCCATGTGGGCCAGATCGTGGCGGTGGTGCTGGCCGAGAGCCGCTATGCCGCCGCCGACGCCACAGAGGAGGTGGTGGTCGACTACGAGCCGCTCGACGCGGTGGTCGACTTGGAGGACGCGGCGAGCGACAGCGTCGTCATCCATCCCGACATCGGCACGAATGTGAGCTACGTCTGGGAGCTGAAGCCCGACGAGGACGCCGTCGCCGCCGCATTCGCCGCCGCCGCGCACACCGTCAGCGAGCGCTACGTCCACCAGCGGCTCATCCCCGCCGCCATGGAGCCCCGCGGCGTCGCGGTGGTTCCGTCCCCCCATGCCGGCGACGTGACCGTCTACTCCTCCACGCAGATCCCCCACATCCTCAAGGTCATGCTGGCGCTCACCGTCGGCCTCCCCGAGCAGAAGGTGCGCGTCGTGGCCCCGGCGGTCGGCGGCGGTTTCGGCTCGAAGCTGAACGTCTACGCCGAGGAGGTCATCTGCTGCGCGCTGGCCGTGAACCGGGGCCAGCCGGTGCGTTGGACCGAGGGCCGCAGCGAGGCGGCGGTCGCGACGATCCAGGGCCGGGGGCAGATCCAGGACATCTCCTTGGCGGCCGACGCCGACGGCAAGGTGACGGCGGTGCGCGTCTCGCTGCTGGCCGACATGGGCGCCTACCTGCAGCTCGTGACGCCCGGCGTGCCGCTGCTCGGGGGCTTCCTGTACCACGGCTGCTACGACATCGGCGCCTACTCCTTCAGCTGCACCAGCGTCTTCACCAACAAGACCCCCACCGACGCCTACCGGGGCGCCGGGCGGCCCGAGGCCACCTACGCCATCGAGCGGGCCATGGACGCCCTAGCGGCCGAGGTGGGCGTGAGCGCCGATGAGATCCGCCGTCGCAACTTCATCGAGTCGTTCCCCTACGACTCCACCGCGGGCCTCAGCTTCGACAGCGGGGCCTACGCCCCGGCGCTGGCCAAGGCCATGGACCTCGTCGGCTACGACGACTTGCGGGCCACCCAGGCGCGCCGCCGCGCCGAGGGCTCGTCGAGCCATCTGGGGATCGGCTTCTCCAGCTACGTGGAGATGTGCGGCCTGGCGCCCAGCAGGGTGCTGGCGGCGCTGAACTACGGCGCGGGCGGCTGGGAGTCCGCCACCGTGCGGGTGCTGCCGACCGCCAAGGTGCAGGTCGTGACGGGGACCACGCCGCACGGGCAGGCGCACGAGACCTGCTGGTCGATGATCGTGGCCGAGCGCCTGGGTGTGGACCCCGACGACGTGGAGGTGCTGCACTCCGACACTGCGATCTCCCCGCTCGGTCTGGACACTTACGGGTCGCGCTCCCTCGCCGTGGGCGGCACCGCCATCCACATGGCCGCCGAGAAGATCATCGACAAGGCGCGCGCCATCGCCGCCCACCAGCTCGAGGCGTCCGAGGAGGACTTGGACTACGCCGCGGGCACCTTCACCGTGCGGGGCACGCCGTCGGCCAGCATCGACATCGCCGCCATCGCCTTCGGAGCGTTCACCGCCCACAACCTGCCCGACGGGATGGAGCCGAACTTGGAGGCGCAGGCCACCTACGACCCGCCGAACTTCACGTTCCCCTTCGGCACGCATGTCGCCGTCGTGGAGGTGGACGCCGAGACGGGACAGACCGAGTTGGTGCGCTACGCCGCGGTGGACGACTGCGGCGTGCAGATCAACCCCCTCGTCGTGGAGGGGCAGGTTCACGGCGGCGTCGTGCAGGGCGTGGCGCAGGCCCTCTGGGAGGACGCCGTCTACGACGACGCCGGCCAGTTGCGCACCGCCACGATGGGCGACTACCTGGTGCCCGCCGCTTCGGAGGTGCCCGGCCTGCTGACCGACTGCACCGTCACGCCGAGCCCCACCAACCCGCTGGGCGTCAAGGGCGTCGGCGAGGCCGGCACCATCGCCTCCACGCCGGCGGTCATCAACGCCATCGCCGACGCCCTGGGACCCCTCGGCGTACGCGACGTAGCGATGCCGGCAACCCCCGAGCGCGTCTGGAGGGCCCTGGCCTAGCCGCCGGCGCCGGGACGGGCGACGAGGGACACCGACATGCGGGCTGCGGTCCTGCGCAACGTGGGGGACACCACTCTGGACCTGTGCGACGACGTGGAGTTGATCGACCCCGGTCCCGGCGACGTGCTCGTGGAGATCACCCACACGGGCGTCTGTCATTCCGACCTCTCGGTCATGAACGGCACGATCCCCGAGCGTTCACCCGTCGTGCTGGGTCACGAGGGGGCCGGCATCGTGCGGGAGGTGGGCGGCGATGTCACCTCGGTGTCGGTCGGCGACCACGTCATCATGGTGTGGTCGCCGCCGTGCGGGAGATGTGTCTTCTGCCTGCGCCACAAGCGCCCCAACCTGTGCGCCGACCTGCAGTTCGGCATCATGCTGCGCCGCCAGTTCCGCCTGGGCGAGAGCGAATTGGCGTCGTTCTGCGGCGTTGGCACGTTCGCCGAGCGCACTGTGGTGCCCGAGCAGGCGGTGGTGCGCATCGACCCCTCCGTGCCGCTGGAGGCGGCGGCCCTGGTGGGCTGCGGCGTGATGACCGGCGTCGGGGCGGCCCTCAACACCGCGAAGGTCGCCCCCGGCTCGTCGGTCGTCGTCTTCGGCGTGGGGGGCGTGGGCGTGGCGGCGATCCAGGGTGCGCGTGTCGCCGGCGCGGCCGAGATCGTGGCCGTCGACCGCAATCCGGCCAAGCTGGACGTGGCCCGGTCCTTCGGCGCCACCGATGCGGTCCTGCCCGACGACCTCGACGCCGCCAAGGCGAATCTCACCGAAGGTCAGGGCTTCGACTACGCCCTGGAATGCATCGGCAGTCCTGCCACCATGCGCGCCGCCTACGACGCGGTGCGCCGCGGCGGCACGTGCTGCATCGTCGGCGTCGGTCGCATGGAGGAGCAGGTCATCTTCAACGCCTTCGAACTCTTCTTCTCCGAGAAGACCCTGGTGGGCTCCTACTACGGCGGTGCCGACGTGCGTGTGGACTTCCACCGGATGCTGCGCCTCGCCGCCTCGGGCCAACTCGACCTGCAGGGCATGATCGACCGCCGCATCCGCCTCGAGGACGTCAACGACGCCATAGATGCGCTCCGCAACGGCGAAGTGGTCCGCCAGGTCATCGAACTGTAGGACTCCGGGCCCGCCGGACGACCAGGCACGCAAACGACGATCGGCGATCCACCGCGGTGGCAATTCCGCGCTCGCGGGCTGGGGGTAGTGTGGGCGTGACCGCTGACCGCCGAGCAGGAGAGGTTGCCGCATGAGTTACCGCATCGTCGTCGATTTCGATCTGTGTGAGAGCAACGCCATCTGCATGCAGGTGGCGCCGGAAGTGTTCGAGGTCCGGGACGACGACTTCCTGTACATCCTCGACGAATCCCCGGGCGACGACCTGCGCGCCAAGGTGGACGAGGCGGTGCAGCGCTGCCCCAAGCAGGCCATCTCCATCGCCGAGGGCTGACGGGGCCTTCAGCACCAAGCCGGCATCGCCCGGCGTGGACTCCGGCTGCGCCGGAATGTCGCTCATACCGTTCGGTGTCCTCCACGGGTGGTGGGTCCGACCCTCCGGAATGTCGGCCGTGGTGCCTTGACGACGGCGACGGCGTCGGCGTCGTCGGTGTAGCTATTTCGTTGTCATGCGCCGAGTCTCGATTGCGATGGCGGCGCAGTGTTGGGCTCGCTCTGGCAGTTCTGTCCCAAAGACCTCTACCTCCGGCACGTTTTGGTGGTGGTCGGGGGCCTCGTTGATTGTGGCCTCGATGGCCGCGGGTAGGCGCGCTGCTAGGTCCTCGGCCCGTTCGGCGGTCTCCGATGCGCTCACGCCGACGGCGGCGGCGAGGGCGGCAAGGGCCTCTGGGGTGTCCAGTGCCTCTAGGCGCCTGTCGGCGCCGGGGAACATTGCCAAGGGCAGCGTTTCCACCTTGTCGCCGTATCGGTACGGCAGCCACGTCGACGAGTCGTACAGCGGTGCGAGCAGGCGTTCACGTCCCCGCAGCAGCAGGCTGTAGTTCTTCGCGTGAGCGTCAGGGTTCACGATCAACCAGTGATACAGCAGCATGTCGCGGAACCGCTGAATGTCGCCGTCGGCGCCCGGGTTCACGGGATCCCGTATCAAGGCGGCACATGCGGCGAGGTCTGGCCCGCCGAGGTGCTGGTACTTCCGGTCGGGAGCGAAGCCGGCCGCCTGGCAGAGGTCCTCCTGGTGGAGCCGTACCAGCGGCGCGGTCGGGGTGGTCCCAGCACGGTCGTACCGGCGGACCGCGATGGCCTCGACATCGTCCCACTCGATGATGGATGTGGCCGCAGCGGGGATTCCCAGCCGCGCCGCGGTACGCATCGTCAGGTGCTCTATCAGCGCTTCGTGCGCGTAGTCGATTCGCGTCACCTTGAGGATGTGGCTCGTGGCTTCGCGCCCTCGAGCGACTGCCCACTTGTCGCCCAAGCGGCGCCACGCCACCTTCGGCTGCATGCCGCTGAGACTCCAGCCGACATCGGCGACCCAGCGTCGAGGGCGGTAGGCGGGATTTGCTCGCAGGCGGCGCAACCAGTCGTGCGCCTCGTCGTCAGTCAGCGGGTCGAGTGCGCCTTGCGCGGCGATCAGGCTCTCGGTAGTCGCCGGTGGACAGAACTGCACCGCCCCGGCGCAGTCGACGCCGACGGGAGTGCCGAGAAGTCGGAGCGGATAGCTCTCGTCGACGCCGTTGTCTTCACACCAGCTGCGCAACACGCGTGAGTTGTCGGGTAGGAGGCCTCTGAGCCACCCGGCCAGCCATGGGTCATCCACGGTTTCGCCGGTGACGGGTATCCGTATCGACAGCGGAGTGGGCGCGGTTCGCCCAAGGTACTCCTCGGTGTAGCGGAAGGAGGGGCTGTCGTGATCGGTCAGGTCCAGTTCGCCTGCGACATGACCGTCGATGAGAACATCAAGTCGCATCGTCGCCGCACTCGTCGAAGGCGTCGACCATGCCGCGGATATCCGCCGGCGGAGCGACCTCGACGAGTTCGATCCCGTACCCGAGTACATAGAGGACCCGCATCACCAGCCCGATTTCGGCTGTCTGTTTGCCGTTCTCTACCTGCGACAGCCACTTGCGCCCCACATCGGCACGTTCGGCCAGCTCTGCCTGTGCGAGGCCGCGCCGTCGGCGCAGTTGCTGTAGAACGAGACCGAGATCGCTTGGTCGCGTCATATGCCTGACCCGGTGGTGTTCCGCTGGTGCGGTGTGTGCATCAATACTCGAAGCCTACCACGGCGGTGTCCGAACGGCCACACGGCGGGGATGCGGCCGTTCGGACACCACGGTTGCGCTGGGTTCGTACAGCCCCAGCACAGTGACACACGCTGGCACGTATCGGCCCGCCGGTGCCGTGGCTTGTCCGCGACGACCTCATGCTTCGGCTCCTCGGCAAACTTGTAGCCGAGTTCCCGTCGGAGGACACGATCCCAGCGACCGGAGCGCGGGCATCGCCGAGCGGGCGGGCGTGGCGTTCCGGCCGCGTGCTCAGCGGCTCGCCTCGCTGCGGCTCGGGTAGCCGTCACGCCGCCGCACCCCTCGACCGGGCGGCCGGCGTGCGCGCCGCGGCGGACCGGCGGCGTCCCGCTGTCAGGCGAAGGGCACGAGCCCCTCGCTGACGGCGCTCCACGCCGCGACCCCCGCTGTGCCGGCGATCAGATAGGGCCCGAGCGCCCGGCTGGCGCGGCGCCCTTCGCGGATCAGCGTGACGACGGCCTGGGGGAAGGCCAGCAGGAAGCCGGCCGCCAGCGCGGCCAGGGCGGTCCGCCAACCCCACCATCCGCAGAGCATCCCGTTGAGGACCGCGAGGCGCACGTCGCCGAAGCCCAGCGACGGCGGGTGTGCGAAATGCACGACGGCCAGGGCGCCGCCGCAGATCGCCGCGCCGATGGCCGCGCCGGCGAGTCCGGCCGGATCCGCCTCCAGGATCGAGGCCGCCGCATAGAGCAGCCAGACCGCCCCGGCGGTGCTCCAGACGACCCGCGTGGGCAGCGTGCGGGTGCGATGATCGACGATCGCCAGCCACGAGGCCGCGGCGCCCCACACCGCCAGCGCCGCGACGACTGCCGCCGCGGTCATCGCACCGGCTCGGCGCGTCGGAGTTTTTTCTCGTGGATCATCGCCCGTGCCACCTTGGCGAGCGGTTGCCGCGCTACCCTTCCCGCGTCGAAACGACATAATGGTGCCCAGCGAGTCAACGCCGAGGTGACGGGGCGTTAACAATTCGTACAGACACCCGTTAGGCTGACGGCCGAAAACTTAGCGGCTCCTCGCTTGTCCCTCCATTCGGGGGGGGGGGGTCGTGGCAGAATCAAAGGGGTACCGTGCGAGGGGTCGATGTCCGACGTCGTACAGCAGCAAGTCTCCCGGTCCGGATCGCCCCGCGGCGCGCCGGGCCGCCGGGTGACGGTCCCCGGCGCCGACAAGAAGAAGAAGCGCGACCAGGGCGTGCGCGGCGGCCTGCTGCTGGCGGGGCTGCTGCTCGTGATCCTCTCCGGCGGCGCCTTCTGGTACATCCTCCAGGAGATGGACACGCGGCAGGAGTACCTGGTCACGGTCCGGCCCATCGAGCGGTTCGAGGTGGTCGGCCCGGGCCACTTCGGCGTCGTCGCGGCGAACATCGGCACCGCCGAGGGTGTGCCGCCGGAGTTCGTCGACGTGCTGGTCGGCAAGTGGGCCGCGGGCAGCATCCCCGCCAACACCATCGTGACGCCCGGCCTGTTCCAGTCGCCGCCCCTCTCGGGCGCCGAGGAGGCCGACAAGGTCCTCATCGAGGTGAGCCTCCCGGCGGGGGAGGCGCCCGGCGGGTCCCTCGCCAGCGGCGACAAGATCGCGCTGTTCGGCGCCGAGTCCTCCGAGGGCGGTCAGGCCGGGTCCCCGACGCTCATCGGGGTGCTCGAGTTGCCGTCGGTGCAGGGGAACGTGATCCGCTACGTGGTGACGCCGGGGGAGGCGCAGGCCATCCAGGGGATCGTGGGCCGTTACAACGCGGCGGCGGATCGGCGGATGTGGAAGGTCGGCTTCGACCTGTCCGCCGAGGAGCTCATCGATGCCGCCCGGTAGCCGGGCGGCTCGGCCGGTGACGCCGTGCTGATCGTCCACAGCGCGCTCGGCTCGCCCGGGGCGTCCACGACGGCCCTGTACCTCGCCGCCCAGTGGGCGTCGACGGGCACCGAGGTGCTGCTCGTCGAGGCGGACCCGGGGGGGGGCTCGCTGGGGCACCATCTCGGCATTCATTTCACGCCGGGCTCGGCCTCCTTCGTGGCGTCGGGACTGCCCATCGGCGGCGGCAACCTCATCGACCACTCCCAGGACGTGCTGTTGAGCAACCTGCACGTCATGCCGTCCACCTCCAGCCCGTCCGGCGCCCGGGAGATCACCCGCTGGCTCGACGAGCGGGCCGAGGCCCTGCGCGACGTCTCGGCGTCGGAGGTGGCCCTGATCATCGACGCGGGCCGCATGTCCGGCGGCGCCCTCGGGGCGAATCTGCGGTCCCGGGCCACGGGCGTGGTGGTGGTGGCCCGCGGCGACGCCTCACCGGCGAGCCTCGAGCGCATCGGCGGCCTGCTGTCGACCGAGGTGCGCGGCGACGAGGCCGACCGGTGCGTGGTGACCATCGGGGACTCGCCGCTGAGCGCCGAGGAGTGGCGCGAGAAGTGCGGTGTGAGGTTCTGCGGCTCGGTCCGCCTGTTCGCCGAGGTCAAGGGCGACCTCTCGGCGTTCCTGAACCGCAACAAGCGCAAGGCGAAGCCTTGGCGTCTCAGCCTCGAGGAGGTCGCCCGCGAGCTGCTGCCCTACACGAAGGCCCCCGCGGCCGGCGCCGCCGCGTCGCAGCGGCTCGAGCGGGGGACCGACGCGGCGCCGATCGCGCCGACGGAGATGACCGTCACCGAACCCGCCGGGGACGGCGACGGGGGGGCGCGGCAACCGGTCCCGGCGGCGGCCGCCCCCGGCGAGGCTGCGCCGCTGTACCCCGAGGCCGTCCACGCCGTGCCCGCCGAGGCGTGGACGGGGGCCGCTTCCCCGGCCGCCCAGCTCCCGCCGCCGTTCAATGTGCCCGAGCCCGGGTACTGGCAGTCGCCGCCGGAGTCGCAGCCGACTTCCATGGCGCCTCCCTCCCTAGAGCCGCCGCCGCTGCCCGAGGACCCCTTCGCCGAGGCGCCCCCGATTCCGTCCTACGCGCCGCAGCCGGCCGCCTCCCCGCCCCCGCAGGAGCCCCCGATTCCGTCCTACGCGCCGCAGCCGGCCGCCTCCCCGCCGTCGTCGGAGCCCCCGATTCCGTCCTATGCGCCGCCCCCGCCCTCGCACCCCCCGCAGCAGCCCCCGCCCTCGCACCCCCCGCAGCAGCCGCCGCCCGACAGCCCCGAGCCGTTCCCGCCCCACTGGGCGCCGGAGGAGCCGGCCGCGGCGCCTCAGGGCCCGTCGGCGTACCCTTCCCCGGCCCACTACCCACCGCAGCCGCCGGGCTACGAGCTCGCCCACGAGCCGCCGCCGATGCCTGCCGCGCCGCAGCCGCCGGGCTACGAGGCCGCTCACGAGCCGCCGCCGATGCCTGCCGCGCCGCAGCCGCCGGCCGACGAGGCCGCGCACGAGCCGCCGCCGGGCGCCGAGCCGGAACCGGACGTCGGCCCGTCCGGCTCGTTCCGCGATTGGGCGTCGCGCCTGCACGGGCCGGCGCCGCAGTCCAACGCGGGCGGAGACGCGTGACGTGAGCGACGCGAGCAAGCACCGCGGACGCGGCGAGGGCGTCGGCGCCCGCGTCGGCCGCCGCGGCGAGGTGTGACGTGAGCGACGTGAGCGCCGCGGCCGCGGCTCCGGCGGGGCCCGAGCAGAGCGACTCCATGCAGGCCGTCGCCCTGTTCCGGCGGTACTACGAGTCCCTCCTCGACCGCTACCTGGACATGCAGCGCCAGAAGCTGCCGGGCGACGAGATCGAGCGCCGGCTCGTCGACCTCGGCGAGCGGATCGCCCGCGAGCACAACACCGGCGCCCTGCTCTCGGGCTCGTCGCAGCTCACCGCGGCCGGTGTCCGGGAGTTCATCGCCAACGTGCGCGGGCTGATGGGGGGCGGCGCCCTGGCCCCGCTGCTCGACCGCGCCGACGTCGAGAACATCCACGTCCTCGGCCACGACAACGTGGTGCTGTCCCTGGCCAACGGCGAGCGGGTCCTGGCGCCGCCGGTGGCCGACAGCGAGGAGGAGCTGGTGATGATGATCCGGCATCTGGCGGCCACCGCCGGCCAGACCTCCCGGCGTTTCGACACGGCCTCGCCGATCCTCGACCTGCGCCTCGCCTCGGGTCATCGCCTGTTCGCCGTCACCGCGGTCGCCGAGCGCACGTCGGTGGTGATCCGCCGCCACCGCCTGCTGCGGTCCTCGCTGGCGGAGCTGGCGAGGATGGGCACCGTCACGCCGCAGCTCATCGAGGTGCTGCGGGCCGCGGTCCGCCCGCCGAACCCCGCCAACCTGCTGGTGGTCGGCGGCACGGGCGCCGGCAAGACGACGCTGCTGCGGTCGCTGATCGCCGAGATCCCCCAGCCCGAGCTGCTGGTCACCATCGAGGACACCCTCGAGCTGCACCTGCGCAGCTCGGGCCTGCACCCCCGCACGTTGGCGCTGGAGACCCGCACGTCCAACACCGAGGGCACCGGTGAGATCACGACCTACGACCTGGCGAAGGCCGCCCTGCGGATGTCGCCCGACCGCGTCATCGTCGGGGAGGTGCGCGGCGGGGAGGTGATGCAGCTGCTGCAGGCGATGGGCATCGGCAACGACGGCTCCCTCGGCACCATTCACGCCGGCAGCACCCGCGCGGCCATCAACAAGATGCTGATCTACGCGCAGCGCTCCCCCGACGCCCCCACGCCCGACTCGGTGATGCGCGAGATCGCCGAGGTGCTGCACCTGCTGGTCTTCATCAAGCGCCTGCCCGACGGGCGCCGGGCCGTCACCTCGGTGCGCGAGGTCACCGGCTACGAGGACGGCAGGGTGCTCACGTCGGAGGTGTTCGCCCCGGGCCCCCACGGCGTCGCCGTCTACACCCGGCCGTTCGAGCCCGG
Organism: bacterium; assembly: GCA_026708055.1. Lineage (NCBI taxonomy): Bacteria > bacterium. The sequence goes on from JAPOVS010000056.1 coordinate 110,671, forward strand.
CGGCGAGGTCCTGGCGCGGCTGCGAGACTCGGGTCTCGATCCGGCGACGCTGGGCGAGCCCTACCGGACCGAGCAGGCGCGCCGCGACCGCTCCCGCCCCACGGCGCCGCTGCCGCAGGCCGCCCCGCCGCCGCAGCAGCCGCCTGCCCGCGGACCGTACCCGGTGTCCGATCCGCGGATCGCCGCGCCGCAGCGCCCGCATCCCCACGCCCCGCCGTCTGCGCCCCGGCCCGCCCAACCCGCACCGGCGCCGGCGACTGTCGCCCAGGCACCCCCGCCCCAGCCCGCCCAACCCGCACCCGCGCCGGCGACCGTGGCCCAGGCGCCCCCGCAGGCG
>JAPOVS010000057.1 GCA_026708055.1 bacterium
CCAGGGCACGGGCGGCGCTCGGGCGGCTCTAAGTGCGGCGGACGGCCAGGATGGCCACGTCGTCGCCGAGGGGGGTGTCGCTGAAGTCGCGGGCCGCCTCCAGCAGGTGCCGGCACAGCTCGCTGGGATCCAGCAGCGGCTCGTGGCGCAACAGCATCGCCACGGCCTCCTCCCCGAATTGATCGTCGCCTCGGCGCGCCTCAATGAGGCCATCGGTGTAGAGGACCGCCATGTCGCCCCGCATCAGGGGGATCTCGCGGCTGAAGTAGCCGCTGGACTGCTCCAGCATGAGCAACGGTCCGGTGGCGCTGAGCGGCAGCACCTCGCGCTGGTGCCAGAGCCACGCCGTGGGGTGCCCGGCGGAGGCGTAGCGCAGCGTCCCGGCGCCCGTGTCGAAGACGATTACGACCAGGGAGATGAACTCCTCGCTGCGTTCGACGTTGAAAATCTGCCGGTTGAGCTCCTCCACGGCCTGGGCGGGGTCGCGGAACTGCCGCAGGAACACCCGCATGAGGTACTTCGCCTGGAAGGCCGTGATGGAGGACTCGATCCCCTTGCCGGCCACGTCGCCGATGACCGCAGCCAGGCGGCCCGGCGTGACCTCGAACACGTCGAAGAAGTCGCCCGCCATGAGGCCCGAACCCGCCAGGTAGACCTGCCCGACGGCGAACCCCTCGAAGCTGGCCAGATCCTCCGGGGCGAGCCGGCCCGCCCAGGCCCGTGGCGCCAGTTCCTCCTGCGCCAGCGCCTCCTGGGCGCGGCGCTCGATGTCGAAACGCTCCCGGGCCATGCGGAACTCGCTGCCCGACTTGCGCCCCCACATCATGGTCAGTGCCGCCGGCACCCCGACGACCAGCATGAGCACGGTCCAGAACTCGGTGTCGGTGGTGACCAGGAATATCGCGATGATCGCCAGCAGGAGATACAGCGAGGCGGCGTGCAGGTCCCGCAGGAAGCCGGACCGCGCCAGGGCCTCCGCGGCGTGGGTCTCCTCCTGGTCGGCGGCACCGTCGGGCTCGGTGGAGTCCTCGGACCCCTCGGCCTCGCGGCGGCTCGCCATGGCCACGCGGACCTGCTGGTAGAAGCGCCACCGGTAGCGGGCGATGCGTCCCCAGCTGAAGCTGGCCACGAAGCAGAGCGCCGCGGTGATGCCGAGGATGATCTCCTGCACGGACCCCGAATCTACTCGCCGCCTGTCACCGGGCCGTTCCCCGCCGGCTGAGCGTGCTCAGCGGAATCGCACGTGGAACTTGACCGGCACCGAGCCCAGGTCGAACGCCTCGGCGAGCCGCCGCTGCAGGTAGCGCAGGTAGGTGGGCGGCAAGCGCCGGTTCACGAAGAGGATGAAGGTGGGCGGATCGGTCGCCCCCTGGACGGCGTACAGCACGCGGGCGCCGCCGGGCGCGGCGTGCGCAGCCTGCGCCTCGCGAATCGCCCGGTTCACGGCCCGGGTGGGGATGCGCCGCCGGTACTGCTCCACGGTGCCGCCGAGGTTCTCCAGGATGCGGTTCACGCCCCGCCCGGTGTGGGCGGAGACGCCGAGCGTCGGCGAACCGCTGAGGAACCCCAGCCGGTCGCTCACCTGCTCGCGGATCGCACGCCGCTGGCTCTCCTCGAGCAGGTCCCACTTGTTCAGCAGCAGCAGGATGGGGCAGCCGGCGCCGTCGATCCGCTCGGCGAGACGCTGGTCCTGATGGGTCACCCCCTGAGTGGCGTCGACCATCAGCAGCACCACGTCAGCCCTGTCCACGGACCGCAGGGCGCGCAGCATGGCGTAGTACTCGGTGTCCTCGTCGATACGGCTGCGACGCCGCAGGCCGGCCGTGTCGACGAGGCGCAGCTGCCCCAGCGGTGTCTGCACCAGCGTGTCCACGGAGTCGCGGGTGGTGCCGGGCATGTCGTGGGTCACCGAGCGCTCCTCGCCGGCGAGGCGGTTGAACAGCGTGGACTTCCCGACATTGGGTCGCCCCACGATCGCCACCGACACGGCGGTGGTGTCGTCAGTGGGCGCGCCGGCCCTCTGATCGCCGCCTTCGGTGGCGGCGCCGGGGGTATCTGGCAGGCCCGCCACGACAGTGTCGAGCAGGTCGGCGCAGCCGCGCCCGTGCAGCGCGCTGATGGGGTGGGGGTCGCCCAGACCGAGCGTCACGAACTCCCAGATGAGAGGCTCTCGACCCTCGTCGTCCACCTTGTTGACCGCCACCAGCACCGACCCGCTGCGCTGCCACAGCAGTTGCGCGGTGGCCAGGTCGGGGTCGGTCACGCCGGTGGTCACGTCGGTCACCAGGACGGCCACGTCTGCCTCGAGCATGGCCCGGGCGCTCTGGGCGGACACTTTGCGATCCAGGGCGGCCGTTTCGCCGCCGCCCTCGGGCTGCCAACCGCCGGTGTCCACCACCACGAACGGCCGCCCCAGCCACGTCGCGGTCCATTCCTTGCGGTCGCGGGTCACCCCGGGACGCTCCTCCACGATGGCGTCGCGCCTGCCGATGATCCGGTTCACCAGCGTGGACTTGCCGACGTTGGGGCGTCCCACCACCGCCACCGTCGGCAGGGCCGAGCGCGCCCCGTCGCCGGCGGCGCCGGTCTCGACTGCGGTGGCGGGTTCATCGGGCATCCAGCGCGCTCCGCAAGGCGATGCCGTCGGTCTCGGTGATCTCCACCGCCCGGGGCAGGTCGGCGATCGAGAGCCCGTCCAGGAAAAGCCCGTTCGAGAGGCAGACATCGGGCAGCAGGTAGCGGCCGTCGGGCGGCTGCTCCGCCAGCACTCGGGCCACATCGGCGCCCACCATCAGCCCGGTGACGCCGATGTTGCCCCCGAAGAAGCGGTTCTCCACGGTGAGCAGCCGCACGTCGTCGTAGCCGGAGGAGGCCAGCATCGGCCCCAGCACCGCCGCCCCCAACTCGCCGGTCAGCACCGCCGTGGCCCCCCGGCGCCGCAACGCCACCGCTGTGGCGGTCGCCTGCCGCCCCGCCCCGTCACCGCCCGACTCTGCGGACGTCCCGTCGCAGCCGCGGCGCGGCGCCCGGTAGCCGGCCGCCGGTGCCCCGTCCACCCAGGCGAAGAAGCCGGACTGGACCCCGGTGGGCTCGCCGGCGCGCCCGGCGAACTCCTCGGTGAAATTGCGGGCGATGCCGATGCCGTCCTCGTGCATCTCGAAGCCCTCGTAGTGCTCCGCCGGTGGCAGCCGGCGCTCCGCCAGCAGGTAGTACTCGTCGGCCGCGAACACCATGCGGCGCCCCAGCACCGACCGGAAGACGTCCTGCCAGGCCTCGGTGGCGTCGAGCACCGCTTCGGCCTCGGCGACGGTGTGGGGGCGCAGCCTTCCGGTCGGGGCGTGGCGGCTCACCCCGAGGGGCACGACGCACAGGCCGCGCAACTCGGCGTAGGACTCCAGCACGCCGCAGAAGGTGTCCTCCAGCCAGGCGCCGTCGTTGACCCCCGGACACACCACCACCTGCCCGTACACCTCCACGCCGGCAGCGAGCAGCAGCCGCAGCCAGCGAAGGCTGGTGGCCCCCCGGCGGTTGCGCAGCATCTCGGCCCGCAGCTCACCGTCGGTGGCGTGGATGCTCACGAACAGCGGTGAGAGCCCCTCGGTGAGGACCCGCTCGAAGTCGGCCTCGGTGAAGCGGGTGAGCGTCGTGAAGTTCCCGTACAGGAACGACAGCCGGTAGTCGTCGTCCTTCAGGTACAGGCTGGTGCGCATGCCGGCCGGAAGCTGGTAGATGAAGCAGAACTCGCAGTGGTTGTCACAGGTGCGTACCTGGTCGAACAGAGCCGAGTGGACCTCCAGACCCAGCGGGGCTCCGGCCGCCTTGTCGATCTCCACGCTGAACTGCAGGCCGCCGCGATCAACCTCGACTTCAACGAGAGGTTCATCGGTGAGGCTGCGGTACTCCAGCACGTCACGGGGCGAGGTGCCGTTCAACGAGACCAGCTCGTCGCCGACGGCCAGCCCCGCCAGCGCCGCCGGGCCCGACGGTTCCAGAGCGACGACACGGGGGCGGGCCATCGCAGAATCCTACCGCCGCACCCCGTGGGGCCTTGACCGCCCAACCACCGCCATCCGGCTCGGTGGGCCCCTCCTCGTTCATTCCAACGCCCCTCCCCGTCATTCCGGCGAAGGCCGGAATCCAGAGCATCAGGGGGTCCGGGCAGAAGACGTCAGGGCAACGCGTCGGCTGCCGCGGGTAGCCTTGGGCCGATGGCTGTGGAGAAGGTCCTGCTGGCTTCACCGCGCGGCTTCTGCGCGGGTGTGGAGATGGCCATCAAGGCTCTGGCTGTCATGGTCAGCGCCTTCGAGCCGCCGGTCTACTGCTACCACGAGATCGTCCACAACAAGCTGGTCGTGAAGCAGTTCGAGGCGCTCGGGGTGATCTTCGTGGACGACATCGCGGAGGTTCCACCGGGTGCCCCGCTGATGCTGAGCGCCCACGGGTCAGCTCCCGAGGTCCAGGCCGCGGCCTACGAGCGCGGCGGCTACGTGGTGGATTCGGTCTGCCCGCTGGTGACCAAGGTGCACCACGAGGTGCGGGTGCGCGCCGGCAAGGGTTACCGCATCGTGTACGTCGGCCACGAGGGACACGAGGAGGCCGTGGGGACGATGGCGGTGGCGCCCGAGGCGATCCACCGCGTGGAGTCCGTCGAGGACGTGGCCGCGTTGGAGGACTTCGCCGAGCCGGTCGCCCTGCTGGCCCAGACCACCCTCAGCCACCGGGACTGGGCCGAGGTGGCCGACGCCGCACGGGAGCGCTTCCCCGACATGTGGACGCCCGGGCGCAGCGACCTCTGCTTCGCCACCACGAATCGTCAGGCCGCCCTCGCCGCCATCGCTGAGCGCTGCGACGCCTTCGTCATCGTGGGTTCGGCCAACTCCTCCAACACGCTGGCGCTCGAACGCGTGGCCAACGACATGGGATGTCCCCGTGTGCTGCGCGTCAACCGCGCCGCGGAGTTGCCCGACGATCTCGGCGGCACCGTCGGGCTCACCGCCGGCGCGTCGGCCCCCGAGGAGTTGGTCAACGAGGTGCTCGAGCGACTGGCGCCTCGCCACGGCACCGAGGAGATCAGCGTCACGACGGAGGACGAGTACTTCCCGCCTCCCCGCCAACTGCGTGAACTGCTGGGCGTCATCACCGGTTTCGCAGCCGCCAGCCTCGGCGCCGAACCACCCGACGGCATCGGCGCCGACCGACTCGTAGAGGCCAGCTCAGTCCTCCACTGACCCCCGCCGGACCGGCACGCGCCGGACCGCAGGGCCGGACGTCAGTCGTCGTCCGGCTGGTGAGGCGGGTTCGGCGTGCCGGCCCAGACTTGGGCCTCGTCGAAGAGTTGCTGGAGGATCGCCCGCAGTTCGGCGCTGGCCTCGGCTCGCTGGGCTGCGGTGACCGTGCGCCTTCCCTCGGCGGGTGCCGGCGGCGGTATCGGCTCACCGAAGATGAAGCGAACCCTCACGAAGCGCGGCAGCAGCGCCCCCTTGGGCATGGCGTGCTCCGATCCGCCGATGCCCACCGGCAGGATCGGCGCCCCGGTCATGACCGACAGCCACACAGGGCCGTCGAACAGCGGCTGCACCCGCGGTCCGGACTTGCGCTCGCCCTCGGGGAAGACCACGAGGGGCTCGCCCCGGCGCAGCACCTCCCGGGCGCAGCGCAGCGCCCGGCGGTCCACGCGGTCCCGCTCGGTCGGGAATCCGCCGATGGCGGTCAGCATCCATGTCCACGAGGGGCTCTTGAACAGCGAGCTCTTGGCCATGTAGTTGAGCCGCCGGGGCGCCACCGCCCCGATGAGAGGCGTGTCCAGGTTCGACCGGTGGCCGGCCGGCGCCAGGATCACCGGCCCATCGGGCATCCGCCGGTGGTTGCGCCGGCGCATCCGCAGGTAGGTCCTGCCGAACACGATCAGGGCGAACCTGAAGAAGTAGTACAGCAGGTTTCCCCACACCGACGGCTTCTTGCCGAACGCAATCCCCCCGTGGCGCGGGTCGTCCGACGGGACCGGCACGAACGGCTTCTCCGCGCCAGTGCTCACTGCTTACCTCCTCCTCGATGAGATGTGTCGCCCCGGGATGGACTCCGGCCCTGGATCGAGTCCAGGGCAGGCTTTCCGCCGGAATGACGGGGCTGGGGCGGGACGGGACGGGTTCATGGGATCGACTCGATCATGCCCATGATCTCGGTGACGACCTCTCCGACGGAGCGGTCTGTCGTGTCGATCTCGCGAACCCCCTCGGCGAGTTGCAACGGTGCGTAGGCGCGCGTGCTGTCCCGATGATCGCGCTCGCGGAGCGCTGCCTGCACGGCCGCCTCGCTGGCGCCGGACTCCCCCGATCTCCGCCGCGCCCGCACGGCTGCGTCGGCGTACAGGTAGACCCGCACGTCGGCCTCGGGCAGCACCACGGTGGTGATATCGCGCCCCTCCATGACGCAGCCGGCACGGGCTGCGGCCCAGGCCTGCTGGCGGGCCACCATGACGGCGCGCACTGCCGGGTTGGCGGCCACGGTGCTGACCGACTCGGTCACCGCCGTGCCTCTGATCTCCTCGCTGACGTCGCGCCCCCCGAGGCGCGCCGCACTGCCCGCGATCTCGATGCGGTCCACCACCTCGCGGGCCACCGCCGCCACCGCCTCGCCGGCGGCGGGGTCCACACCCCGCCGCAGCACCGCTGCCGCCACCGCCCGGTACATGGCGCCGGTGTCGAGACACTCCACCCCCAGGGCGTCGGCCACGGCCCGCGCCACCGACGTCTTGCCCGCCCCGCCGGGACCGTCGATCGCCACTCGGACCGGCCGGTTCACGACGCCCGGCACCTCGCCAGGTCCTCGACGAATCCGGGGTAGCTGGTGGCCACCGAGCGCCAGCCCGAAATGATCGTCTCCTCGCCGGCGGCGGCGAGTGCCCCGATGCAGAACGCCATGGCGATGCGGTGATCGCCGGCTGCGTCGACGCGACCGGCCCGCAGTTGCGCCCCGCCGTGCACGAGCAGCATGTCGCCATCCACCTCGGCGGGCGCACCGAGCGCCGCCAGACCCGCCAGCACGCTGCGCAGCCGGTCGCTCTCCTTGTGGCGCAGCTCGCCGGCTCCTTCGAAGCAACTCGGCCCGTCGGCGACGGCCGCCGCGACCGCCAGGACGGGGATCTCGTCGATCAGATCGGGCACCTCTGCCGCCGCCACGGTCACCCCCCGCAGGGGACCGGACCGGCACGTCAGGTGCACCCGCCGGTCGCCGGCAGGTACCGCCGAGAGGTCGGCGCCCATGCGCTGAAGCACCCGCAGGTAGCCGTCGCGGCCCTGCCCCCGGTACACGTCGCGCACGGTGATCTCGCTGCCGGGCACCAGCGCCGCGCCCACCATCCAGAACGCGGCCGCCGAGGGGTCGCCGGGCACGGCGAGGTCGAACGGCTCCGGCCGCGAGGCCCGCACGGCCACCTCGCCGCCGGCGACGCGCACATCGGCGCCGAACGCCGCCAGCATCTCCTCGGTGTGGGCACGGGTCGCGACGGGCTCGCGCACGACCGTCTCACCGTCGGCGAACAGCCCGGCCAACAGCACGGCCCCCTTCACTTGGGCGCTGGCGACCGGCGGCTGCCAGTTGATGCCGCGCAGCCCGCCGCCGGTGATGCGCAGCGGCGCCCGCCGCCCGCCGTCGGCGCCGGTCACCTCGGCGCCCATGAGCCGCAGCGGTTCGGTCACCCGATCCATGGGTCGCCGGTTCACCGAGGCGTCGCCGCCCAAGACGGTCGTGAACGGGCAACCGGCTGCGATGCCCGACAGCAGGCGGATCGAGGTCCCGGAATTCCCGACGTCGATCGGGCGCCGTGGCTCCCGCATCTCCCCGCCGTGCACCGACAGGACGTCGCCCGAGGATTCCACGGCCACCCCCAGATCCCGCACCGCCGCGGCGGTGGCGCCCACGTCGGCGCCGTCGGAGAGCCCGGCGATCGACGAGACGCCGTCGGCGAGGGCGGCCATCAGCAGCGCCCGGTGCGAGATGGACTTGTCCCCCGGCACACGCAGCTCGCCCCGCAGCGGTCCGCCGGCCCGCACGGCCAGAACGTCGCCGTCGCCGCTGAGGCCTACCGGGCCCACGCTCAGAAACCCAGGTGCCGCACCGAGGAGGGATACCCGTCAGCTGCCAGGGCGGTCTGCAACCGCTCGGCCAGGTCGGCGGCCACCACCATGATGAGCACACCCCGGTCACCCTCGGTCGAGTGGGCGATCTCCAGGTCGTAGATGTTCACGTCGACCTCGGTGGCGAGCGTGGCGATGCGGGCGACCTCGCCCGGCCGGTCCTTCACGGGCACCCGCAGAACGGCCAGCTCGACGTCGGCGGGGATCCCCGAGGGCAGGTTGACTCGTGCGACGCGGGCCCGCTCCAGCAACGTGCGAAGCGTCTCGCGGTCGCCGCGCTCGACCACGTCGCGCATCTCCCCCAGCGCGTCGATGAGGCGTTCCAGCGAAGCGCAGATGGCGAGGCGGTTGGCGTCGCAGATGTCCAGCCAGATGTCGGAACCGCCGGCAGCCACCCGGGTCATGTCACGGAAGCCGCCGGCGGCGAGACGCTGCAGGACGGCCCGCTCGGCGGTCCGTTCATCGGCCAGGCACATCAGGGTGGCGGCGGTGAGGTGCGGCACATGCGACACCACCGATACCAGCATGTCGTGCAGGTCCGGCGACATGGTGACAGCTTCGGCGCCCAACTCGGCCACCACGGCGCGCACCGCTGCATAGGTCTCGTCCAGGGTCGCCACCCCCGGGGTCAGCACCCACACGGCGCCGCCGAACATGTCGGGCCGGGCGCCGGCGATGCCCACCTGCTCACTGCCGGCCATGGGGTGTCCGCCCACGAACCGCGGATGCTCCACGGCCTCGCAGATCGGTCCCTTCACGCTGCCCACGTCTGTTACGACGCCGTTGCCGGACTCGAGGGCCTCCCGGGCCAGCCCGGGTATCGCCGCGGCCGGCGTGGCCACGAAGGTCACATCGGCGTGCGGGTTGTGTCCGACCTCGTTCACCGCTCCGAGGCGCAGCGCCTGGCGCGCCCGCAGTTCGTCGATGTCCGAACCCGTCACCCACCAGCCCGCGGCGCGCAGCCCCAGGCCGATGGATCCCCCGATGAGGCCGATCCCGTGAATCTGGACGCTGCCGGTGTCGGCGGCGGCCGCTCCCAGGCCCATGCGTGCTCAGACGTCCAGGTCGGGGCGCAGTGAGGTCGCCGACCCCAGGTAGACGTGCTGCACCTCGTGGCGCTCCCGATCGGTGTAGAAGTGGATCAGCGTCCGGATCACGCCGGGGAGGGCACCCTCCACGTGCAGTTCCCGGGCGCACAGCAGCGGCACGTCGGCCAGCCCCAGCCGCTCACGCGCCGCCTGCGCGGGAAACGCCGAGTGGATGTCGTCGGTGGCGGTGAAGAAGATGCTGACGAGATCCTCGTTGGCAACGCCGTTGCGGGCGAAGGCCTCGCGCAGCAGCGCTTCGACCTGCGAGGCCACCTCTTCGGGTGTGTCCTCCGTGATGGCGACCGCTCCTCGCAGAGCTCGCAGATGGCGAGGCACGGCGGTGAATTCTACTGAACGCGCCGGCGCGGGCTCGCAGGTGGCCGCGGATTCACCTCGGCGGCCCATCTCCCGGCGCCGGACCGACGAGCGAGGACTCCAGGGCACGCAACTCGGTCCGTGTGAGTTCCCGCCACTCGCCGGGCCCCAGTTGCGGGTCGCGCAACGGGCCGATACGGGTGCGGACCAGGCGCGTCACCGTGAGCCCCACGGCACCGCACATGCGGCGCACCTGGCGGTTGCGGCCCTCGGTCAGGACGATGCGCAGAAGCCCCCGCTGCGGGCTGGAGACCCGCGCCGGCGCGGTGAGGCCGTCGGAGAGTTCCACCCCGCTGCGCAGGGCGCGCAGCGCACCGGCACTGACGCGGCCCTCCACGGCCACGAGGTACTCCTTCTCGCATCCCGTCGAGGGGTGTATGACCCGCCGCGCCAGATCCCCGTCGTTGGTCAGCAGCAGCAGCCCCTCGCTGTCCATGTCCAGGCGACCCACCGGGTAGACGCGCGGTTCAGCGGGCAGTCCGTCCAGCACCGTCGGGCGCCCCTGAGGATCCGAGGCGGTACTCACCACGCCGACGGGCTTGTTCAGCAGGTAGTTCACCAGGTCGCTGCGCAGGGCGATCACCGCGCCGTCCACTTCGACGACATCGACGTCGGCCCGCACACGTTGGCCGATCCGGGCCATCCGGCCGTTGACGCGGATCCGCCCCGCCCGGATCATCTCCTCGACGTGGCGGCGACTGGCGACCCCCGCCGCTGCCAGCACCTTCTGCAGCCGCTCGCCGCTGCCACCCGGCGCGGCGTCGCTCACGCCGGGCGGTCGGGCGCCGGCTGCTCCTCCCCCGGCTCGCCCCCCGCCGGCTCCTTTCCGGGCTGCTCCGCCGCATCCTCCGGCGACCGGATGTGCCGGGGCCGCTCGCCGCCGCGCAGTGTGGCGTCGAGCGCTTCGGTGACCGCGGCATCGGGCACGAAGTCGCCCAGTGGCGGCAGGTCGGCCAGCGAGTCCAGCCCCAGGCTCTCCAGGAACAGTCCGGTGGTCCCGAAGAGCACCGCGTTGCCGGGCCCGGGGTCGCGAGCCACCTCGGTGGCGAGGCCCCGCCGCTGCAGCGTGCGCACGACACCGTCCACGTTCACCCCGCGAACGGCGGCGATCTGCGCCCGCGAGACGGGCTGCTTGTAGGCGATGATGCCGAGCGTCTCCAGGGCCGCGCCCGACAGCCGGGTCGGCTCGCGGGCCAGCACGAAACGCTCCACGTACGGGGCGCAGTCGGGGTGGCTGGCGAACCGGTAGCCGCCGGCCACCCGCTCCAGCACGAAGCCACGTTCCGCACACGACTCGGCCAGGTCGGCGAGGGCGTCCTCCACACCGGCCACCGAGATCTCCAGCAGTTGCGCCAAGAGTTGCGGCGGGACCGGCTCGGTGGTGACCATCAGCACCGCCTCCAGCGCCCGGCGGCGCTCGGCGTCCATCAGGTCACGGTTTCGAGCACTCGCGGGGCGGGCATCGCCGCCTGCTCGCGCCACTCCACCACGATTCGCCCCAAGGGGCCGTCCTGGTGGAGTTCCACCCTGTTCTGCTTGAAGAGCTCCAGCAGCGCCAGGAAGTGGACCACCACCTCGCGGCGCCCGGGCAGCGCCTGGGTCAACTCGCCGAAGGTGGTGCGGCGGTGCGAGGGCAACCGCATCGCCAGGTCGGCGACCACGTCGCTCACCTGCAGCGTGTCGGCGGCCATGTGCGACAAGTCCACGGCGGGCGGCTCGGTTGCCTGCATCGCCCGGACGCAGGCGGTCGCCACATCGGAGGGCTCCACGTCGGCGAGCAGGTCCGGCAGCAGGTTGAGGTAGCGCGCCTCGGGTCCCACGGTGCGCGGCGAAGACAGCGCCGCCACGTCCGCCAAGCGCTGCAGGGCGGCGCCGGCCCGCCGGAACGTCTCGCATTCCAGCATGCGCGCCAGCAGCCGGTCGCGGCCATCGAGCAGGTCGGCCTCCTCGTTGATGCCGTCGGTGGCGGGCTCGGGGAGCAGCTTGCGGCTCTTGAGGTCCACGAGGGTGGAGGCCGTCAGCAGGAACTCGCTGGCGGAGGGAAGGTCGAGGGCCTCCATGCGGGCCACCTCGTCGAGAAAGTCCCGCACGAGGGGCGCCAGCGGGATGTCGCAGACGTCGATCTCGTGGCGCAGGACGAGGTGCATCAACAACTCGAGGGGCCCTTCGAACTGCGCGGTGCGCACCATCACAGCCATGCTCGGATTCTAGATGGCGGGCCTCTGCGGGCAGGGGACCGAACCCGGTCGCCGATCCCGCTGATCCGGTCCTCCGGCGGTATGACGCATGAGCCCCTCAGGCCACGGAACCCGGCGGCGGGGTTAGCCTTCCCGGCGTGCAGCGCGTCCTCTCCGGCATCCAGCCCAGCGGTGACGTCCATCTCGGCAACCTGCTGGGTGCCCTGCAGAACTGGGTGGCCGACCAGCACACCCACGAGTCGTTCCACCCCATCGTGGACCTGCACGCCGTGACCGTGCCCCAGGACCCCGCCGAGTTGCCGGCGGCCACGCTGCGCCTGGCGCAGATGCTGATGGCCGCCGGCCTCGACCCGGACATCTGCGTGCTGTTCGTGCAGAGTCACGTGCCCGAGCACACGCAACTGGCCTGGGTGCTGGAGTGCACCGCCGGCTTCGGCGAGCTGCGCCGCATGCACCAGTTCAAGGACAAGTCGGCCGACATGGACTTCGTGTGCGCGGGACTGTTCACCTACCCGGTGCTGCAGGCCGCCGACATCGTGCTGTACGACACCGACGTGGTGCCGGTGGGCGACGACCAGCGCCAGCACATCGAGTTGACCCGCGACATCGCCCAGCGCTTCAACGCCCGCTACGGCGAGGTGCTGGTGGTGCCCGAGCACCGCATCCCGCCGGCAGGCGCCCGCGTGATGGACCTGCAGGAGCCCACCCGCAAGATGTCGAAGTCCGCCGGCGAGGCGCCCGGCACCATCTGGCTGCTGGACGAGCCCGATACCGTGCGCCGCAAGATCCGCAGGGCGGTCACCGACAGCGAGGCGGAGGTGCGCTTCGACCGGGAGGCCAAGCCGGGCGTGTCGAACCTGCTGGAGATCCTGGGGGCAGCCACGGCACGCAGCCCGCAGGAGGTCGCCGCCGGCTACGACCGCTACGGCCGGTTGAAGAACGACTGCGCCGAGGCGGTGGTGGCGTTGCTGGCGCCCATCCAGCAGCGTTTCGCCGAACTGAGCGCCGACCCCGGCGAGACCCGGGCGGCGCTGGCGGCCGGGGCCGAGACCGCCGGTGGGATCGCCGCGGCCACCATGGGCCGCGTGCGGGAGGCGATGGGGTTCCTCCCCCGCCGCTGAACCCGCGGCCCATCGGCACCCCGGCTCCGGCCGGGCGCCGCGCTCAGGCGGGCGACGGGGCGCCGAGGCGGGCCCGGGGGTGGGCCTCGGCGTAGACGCGGAATAGCCGCTCGCGGGACACCGAGGTGTAGATCTGGGTGGTCGTCACCTTGGCGTGGCCGAGCAACTCCTGCACAACGCGGATGTCGGCACCGTTGTCCAGCAGGTGGGTGGCGAAGCTGTGGCGCAGCACGTGCGGCGCGAGAGCCGAGGTGATCCCCGCCGCCTCGCCGTGGTGGCGAACCAGTTGGTACACCCCCTGGCGGCTGAGCCGGCCGCCGCGCCGGTTCAGGAACACCGCCTCGGAGTCGGCTCGGGACGCCCAGCGCTCCGGCTCCATCTCGCCGCGCCCCACCGGCTCCAACCACTCCTCGAGGGCCGCCCGAGCCAGGCGCCCCAGCGGCGCCACCCGCTCCTTGGATCCTTTGCCGAGCACGCGCAGCGACGCCGAGGCCAGATCCACGTCGCCCAGCGACAGCCCCACCAGCTCCGAGACCCGCACGCCGGTGCCGTAGAGCGTCTCCAGCACCGCCCGGTCGCGCCGCGCCAGCGGCCCCCCGCCCGCCGGGGCAGCCACCAGCGCGGCCGCCTCCTCCTGGCTCAACGCCTTCGGCAGCCCGCGCGGCACCCGCGGCAAGTCCACGTTGGCCGTCGGGTCGTCGGACCGCAGTTCCTCCAGCACCAGCCAGCGGTGGAAGGTGCGCACCGTGGTGAGGCCCCTCTTCACGGTGGAGGACGCCAGCCCCAGGCCGAGGCGGGCCCGCACCCACGCCAGCACCCCGGCGTCGGTCACGTTGCGGTGATCCCAGCCGGCATCGGTGCCGAAGGCCAGGTAGCCGGCGAGATCACGGCGGTAGGCGTCGATGGTGTTGGCCGCACGGCCCTTGCTGAGGACCAGCCAGTCCAGGAATTCCTCGGCGTCGACCGGCAGCCACGGAGGGCTCACACCACCTCCACGGCCACCGCGGCGTCGTGGCTGAACTGCAGGCGCGGGTTGCGGCCCTCGACGCGGTCCAGCGCCGCGTCCATCAGGGCGGCGAACAGGGGCGCCGGGCGGTTGGGGCGGCTCTGGAACTCGGGATGGGCCTGGGTGCCGACCCAGAACGGGTGCCCTTCCAGCTCCACGAACTCCACCAGCAGGCCGTCGGGCGAGAGGCCCGAGCAGACCAGCCCGGCCGACTCCACCTGCTCCCGGTAGCCGGGGTTGAACTCGTAGCGGTGCCGGTGACGCTCCGACACCACCTCGCTGCCGTAGAACTCGGCCACACGGCTGCCGGGGCGCAGCTTCGCGACGTAGGAGCCCAGCCGCATGGTGCCGCCCTTGTGCGTCACTTTCCGCTGCTCCTCCATGAGGCAGATCACCGGATGCGGCGTGCGGGAATCGAATTCGGTGGAGTGCGCCCCGGCCAGCCCCAGGACGTTGCGGGCGAACTCCACGGTCATGACCTGCATGCCCAGGCACAGCCCCAGACACGGGATGCCCCGTTCCCGGGCGTAGGAGGCGGCGGCGATCTTGCCCTCGATGCCCCGCGAGCCGAACCCGCCGGGGATGACGATGCCCTCCAGGTCCGCCAGGCGGCGCGAAGTCAGCAGGCCTTCCACCTCCTCGGCGGGGATCCAGTCGATCTCCACCCTGGCGCCCCGCGAGCAGGCGGCGTGGCGCAGCGCCTCGGCCACCGAGAGGTAGGCGTCGATGAGGCGCACGTACTTGCCCACGACCCCGATGCGCACCACGTTGGCGGCGTTGTGGGTGCGCTCGCTGAGCAACTGCCAACTGCTCAGGTCGGGCTCGCTGTCGAATCCCAGCAGATCGCCCACAACACCGTCGAGGTTCTCGTCGTGCAGCACTAGGGGCAGGTCGTAGATGCTGTCGGCGTCGGCGGCGTTCGCCACCGCCGATATCGGGACGTCGCACAGGTTGGAGATCTTGCGCTTCAAGTCGTCGGAGATGGGGGTGTCGCTGCGACAGACGATCACGTCGGGCTGGATGCCGCGGCTGCGCAGCTCGGTGACCGAGTGCTGGGTGGGCTTGGTCTTGTGCTCCCCGGTGGGGCCGATGAGCGGCACCAGGGTGACGTGCACGTAGCACACGTTGCGGCGGCCCACGTCGAGGCGGATCTGGCGGACGGCCTCCAGGAACGGGAGGATCTCGATGTCGCCGACGGTGCCGCCGATCTCGGTGATGGCCACGTCGGTGTCGGGGCGGGCCACCCCCAGAATGCGCCGCTTGATCTCGTCGGTGATGTGCGGGATGACCTGCACGGTGCCGCCGAGGTAGTCGCCGCGCCGCTCTGCCTCCAGCACCGCCGAGTAGATCGACCCGGTCGTGGCGTTGGAGTCCTGGGTGAGGTTCTCGTCGATGAACCGCTCGTAGTGGCCGAGATCCAGGTCGGTCTCGCCGCCGTCGGTGGTGACGAACACCTCACCGTGCTCGAAGGGGTTCATGGTGCCGGGATCCACGTTGATGTACGGATCCAGCTTCTGCATCGTCACCCGCAGGCCACGCGCCTTCAGCAGTGCACCCAGGGAGGAGGCGGTCAGACCCTTGCCGAGCGAACTCGCCACGCCGCCCGTCACGAAGATGTGCTTCGTCACGGGATGCCAGCTTACTTCAGACCCGGCCCCGATGGCGGCGCCGCCCGGCATCGATCTCCTGCGTGCAGGCCGGGAGGCAAGGGGAAGGGGGCGAATACTACGCTGGCGGAGACGCCCAGCGGCTATCAGCGTTGCCAGATATAAGGAAAGTGGCTAACATTGTCTGATAGCCAGAGACAGGATGTGATGTGTGTGACAGAAACACTCACCCACAACGACCTCGACGTCGACGACCTCGACGCGCTGTACCCCGCGGGCGAGCCATTGCCTGAATCCCGACCCCATCGACGCGTCCGTGACAACGCAGCATCTGTGCTGGAGCAGCGCTTCGACAGTCGCGGCGACATCCTCGTCGCTTCCAACCTCAACCTCTACTACCGCGAGGGCGACCCCGCCGCGGTGATCGAACCCGATGTGCTCGTCGTCGCCGGCGTCGCCGCGGCGCAACTCCAGGACATTCAGAGTTACCGCACCTTCCAGCACGGCGGCTCACTGCTGTTCGTCCTCGAAGTCGCCTCCAAGGACACCGCAAGCGCCGACCGGGGGCGCAAACGCGCCACCTACGCCTCCATCGGCGTCGCCGAGTACTGGCGCGTCGACCCCACCGGCGGCGAACTCCACCCCGAGATCCTCCAAGGCGAACGGCTGCACGACGGCCACTGGACGCCCATCGCCGTGACCGTCGACGGCGCCGGAACCGAGCGCGGCCACAGCACCGCCCTCGACCTCGACATCGCCTGGCGCGACGACGAGTTGCTCTTCCACCTCCCCGGCAGCGACCAACCACTCAACAACCTTGCCCGCGCCGAGACCGCCCGCCGGCGAGCCGAGGCCGAGGCAGCGGCGCAGGCGGCAGAGGCAGCGGCGCAGGCGGCAGAGGTCGCGCGGCTGAAGGAACTGCTGCGCCGCCACGGCTCCCCCGAGGCCGGCCGAGCCCCGGACCCACCCGGGTAGCAACAAGCAACACCGACCTGCCGCCAGGGGACGCGGAACATCTGGCCGTGGGGCGAGTCAGTTCGGCCGCCGGATTCCGGCCGGGTCGGTTGTCAGCCAGGGATCCTCTCGCGACGCTCGGTCGCCGCGCGGGCGAGCAGCTCGGCGGCGTGCTCGCGGGCCGAGCCGCTGTGGGGCGAGCCGGACAGCATGCGGGCCAACTCCACCAGCCGGCCGCCATCGTCGAGTGGCTGCGCCGTGATCCGCGCCTCGGAGCCGTCGTCGATCTTCTCGAGGCTCACATGGGCGTCGGCGTGGGCCGCCACCTGCGGCAGGTGGGTGACCACGAGGGTCTGGCGATCGGTCGCCAGCCTGGCGAGAGCGCGTCCCACCGCGGTGCCCGCCTCGCCGCCGATTCCGGCGTCCACCTCGTCCAGCAGCACCGTCGGCGGCGCGGCCAGCAGCACCACATGCAGCGCCAGCATCGCCCGGGAGAGTTCCCCTCCCGACGCCACCTGCGCCAGCGGGGCCGGCGAGGCGCCCGAGTTCACCGCCAGCAAGTAGTCGATGTCATCGCCGGGATCTGCGCCGACGCGTAGCTGCAAGGAGGCGTTGGGCATCGCCAGCTGCTGCAGCTCGGCGGTCACTGCCTGCGCCAATGCGGGGGCGGCACGGCGGCGGCCCTCTCCCAGACGTGCCGCCTCGGCGCGCTCTCGCTCCCGCGCTTCCTCCAGGTCGGCCCCCAGCCGTGCGGCAACTCCCTCGGCATCCTGCAAATCCTCCAGCCGGCGGCGCGCCTCGGCGGCGAAGGCCATCACGTCGGCCAGGGTGGCGCCGTAACGGCGGCGCAGCCCGGCGAGCAGGGCGCGGCGCTCGACGACCTCCGCCAGCCGCACCGGATCCTCTCTGACCTCCTCCGCCAGTCTGCGGAGTTCGGCGGCCACGTCGCCGGCCTCCTCGGCCAAGTGGCGGAGCCTGCCGGCCACGGTGTCCAACGGCTCGAAGCGGTCGATTTGACTCTGGGCCTCCCCCAGGGCCTCCCCGCCGGGGCCGTCGGCGCCGAGCAGGTAGGCGGCTCCCGCGGCGGCCTCGCGGATGGCCGCCGCTTCGGTCAGCAGCCGCTCGGTCGCTTCGAGGTGCTGCTCCTCGTCGGGGTCGCTGAGGCCGGCGGCGTCGAGGGTGGCCACCTGATGCTCCAAGACGTCCAGCTCGCGGGCGCGTGCCCGCTCGTCGCCGCCGAGCGCCGCCAGCCGTCCGCTCAGCTCGGCGCAGCGCCGACGCGCCTCGGCCAGCGGGGCTGTGTCGAGGTCGGCGAACCGGTCGAGCGCGTCGAGCCGCATCGCAGGGCGCAGCAGAGCTTGATGGTTGTGCTGGCTGCAGATGTCCACCCTGCCGCCGACGGCTTCCTGCAGGGCGCTCACCGAGGCCAGATGCCCGTCGAGGTAGGCGCGGGCGCGACCGCCCGTGGGCACAACCCTGCGCACCACCAACTCCGCACCGTCGCCGTCCACGAAGCGCCCCTCCACCTCCGCCTCGGTGGCGCCGCGGCGGACCAGCCCCGGACTTGCCCGCCCCCCTGCCAGCAGCCCGACCGCCTGGGTCAGCAGCGTCTTGCCGGCGCCGGTCTCGCCGGTGAGCACCGTCATGCCGCCCTCGAATTCGAGGGCCATCTCGTCGATCAGCACCATGTTGCGGACGACGAGGTCGGTCAGCATGCCGGGCCCCCGGTGCGGGCTGCGCCCCTCTTCCTCTGGTGCACGTGCTCTCCCCGCGGTCTCTTACGTCGCTGCGGGCGGTGCGCAGCGGCGGCTCAACGGTTTCCGAGGCCGAACTTGGCCTTCAGGATGTCATCGAAGTGACGGTGATCGAAGCTCACCAAGCGGGCCGGGCGGTCCGAGGCGGTGCACTCCACGGTGCCGCCGGGGTGCAGCACCCGGCAGACGTCGCCGTCGACCGACAGCGCAGCAGGGTGCTCGGACTCCACGTCGATGCGCAGCGTGGTGTCCGGCGGCAGCACCAGCGAGCGGTCGAACAGCGAGTGCGGCGACACGGGCGTCACGACGAGCGCCTGATGCGTGGGGGCCAGGATAGGGCCCCGCACGCTCAGCGAGTACGCCGTTGACCCTGTGGGCGACGCCACGATGAGGCCGTCGGCCCGGTAGGTGGTGAAGTGGCGGCCGTCGACGCTGAGGCTGAGACGCACGCTGCGCCCCCGGTCCAACTTCTCCACGACGGCCTCGTTCAGTGCCGCCAGCGGCGTCCCGGCGGCGTCGCTGCCTGCGGTGGACACCCGCACCGCCAGGCGCATCCGCTCGATGATGCCGAACTCTCCGGCCAGCCAGCGGTCGATGGCTGAGCGGGCGTCGCCGGGCTCTACCTCGGCCAGGTACGCGAGCTCCCCGAAGTTGACGCCCAGCACCGCCGCGCCGGCGTCGGCCGCCAGGCGGACCGCTCGCAGGATGCTGCCGTCGCCGCCGAGGCTCACCACCAGGTCCGCCTCGCCGACATCGGCGTCGGCGCAGGCCAGTTCGGGCAGGTCGGCCGAATGGGCGTCGGGGCCCGGCAGCCCCACCTCGTGACCCTCGGCCGCCAGCCAGCCGGCCAGCTCCTGCGCCAGCAGGCGCGCCGGGGGGCGCCGCGGATGCACGACGAGAGCGAAACGAGCCACATGCTCAGACTACGAGACTGCCGAGCAATGCTGCGGCCCGCCTACCTGAGTCACACCCCCTGCTCACTCCGGTCCAAAGCCTCCTGCACCACAGCGTCCACGGCACCGCCGAACGTCGGTGCCGACGCCGCCGCCGGCGGGGCGCTCTCGTCCACCGGCGGCTTGCGGCAATGCAGGAAGAACTCGGCGTTGCCCTCTGCGCCGGGAGGTTCGGCGAGCACCACCGCCCGGGGCAGCAGACCGGCGACGACGGCGGACTGTGCGACTTCGGTGAGCGTGCACCGCCACACCGCCGGGGAGCGAATCACGCCGCGGCCCTTCGACGCCTCCCGCCTGCCGGCTTCGAACTGCGGCTTCACCAGCATCAGCAGGTCGCCGCCCGGCGAGACGAGGGCGGCCAGCCGCTCCATCACAAGGCGCAGGCCGATGAACGACAGGTCCACGGTCACCAGTTCGGCCGGTCCGCCAGCGTCGCCGGGTCGGAGGTGGCGGACGTTGACGCCCTCCAGGTTGCGCACCTGCGGGGCCGACCGCAGCCGCTCGTGCAGCTGTGCCCGGCCGACGTCGACGGCCACGACATGCGCCGCGCCCCGCTGCAGGAGGCAGTCGGTGAACCCGCCGATGGAGGCCCCCACGTCGATACAGCGCTTCCCGGCGACCTCCAGCCCCAGCAACCCCAGTGCACCGTCGAGCTTCTCCCCGCCGCGGCTCACGAAGCGGCGGCGCCGCAACACCCCGAGGGCGTCGCCGGGGAGCACCGCCCGGGCGGCCCGCTCGGCCACCGCCCCGTTGACGGTGACGGCCCGTGCGTCGATGAGCCGGCGAGCCTCCTCGCGGCTCACCGCCAACTCGCGGCGCACCAGTTCGCTGTCGAGGCGGCGGCGCCTGCTGGAGTTCACCGCGCCGACCGGCTACTGGATTCCGGCCTCCGCCGGAATGACGGTAAGAGGCGCCGGAATGACGGTCAGAGGCGCCGGAATGACGGAAGGCACGACCTTCGGCACTAGCCGGCCACCTCCCCGAGCACGGCGTCGACTACGCCGGCGAGGTCCTCGGCGACGAGCCCCGGCGTCGGAGACACCGGCAGGTCGTCGTGCGAGGTGACGCCGGTCAGCACCAGGGCGAAGTCGAACCCCAGCGCCTCGGCGAGCAGACCGTCGCTGTCGGGCCGGTCACCGATCACGATGCCGGGCCCGGAGCCGAGGCGCTCCCGCACGGACGACACGGTGGCCTCGTTGGGCTTGCCGGCCAGCACCGGCTCGATCTCGGCCGCGGCGGCCACGGCCGCCAGGATCGCCCCGCCGCCGGCCTCGAGGCCGCCGGGTGTGGGATAGGTGGGATCGTGGTTCGTCCCGATGAGGCGCGCCCCGGCCCGCACCGCTCGCATCGCCCGCCCGCAGGCGGCATAGTCGAAGGTCGGATCCATCCCCACGACGACGGCGTCCACCACCCCCCCGGTCGGATCGCCCCCGCCGCCATCGTGAGCACCCGAGCCGTCCGAGGCGTAGCACGCCACGACGGCGCCGACACTCTCCACGGCCTCGGCAATGCCCTCGCCCCCGCAGACCATCACGCGATCATCCGGCGCCAGCAGCGACGCAGCCGCCACCGCCGAGGTCACGATCTCCACCGGCGGTCGCACCCCGCAGCGCACCAACCGCGCCCGCTGGCGCGCCACCGTGAGCCGCGACATGTTGGTCACGAACACGACACTGCACCCGGCGTCGACAAGCCGGTTCGCACCCTCCCCCGCTCCGGCGATGCAGTCATCACCGACCCACATGACCCCGTCCAGATCGATGACGAAGTTGCGTACAGCGGTCACGGGGGCAGCGGCTCAGACAGAAGCCGAGGGCGGGGTTGCCGGGGGCAAGCGCAGGCGTGCCATTTTCAGAGGCCGCCGGAGCGCCACCGGCGCCCCCGCCCGGACAGCCGCGAGATTGGCGCCCGATACTCGGCTCAGGCGACTTCCCAGGTGGCGCGGGAGCGGAGCAGGGCGTGCAGGTCGCCGGGCCCGCTGCGGTCCTGGGCGAACGCCAACTGCCGGGACACCTGCGAGGCGTACTCCGGCCCTTCGACCGCCCGGAACACCCCGATGGGCGTGGGCATGAACGCACCCGAGGAGAGGCGCGACAGGGCGAACGCTGGCGACGGGGTCTCCGCACGCTCGTCGTGTACCAGCAGGTTCTCCTCCCCCACGTCGGCCACCTCCACGATCTGCAGCTCGCCGCCGCGGTTCATGATCACGCCGCGTTCCCCCTCGGCGCCGAAGCGGATCGGCTCACCGTGCTGCAGCGGGATGAGCATGGAGGGGCGCTTGTCCTTCTTGGTGATCTCGGCGAACGCCCCGTCGTTGAACACGTTGCAGTTCTGGTAGACCTCCACGAAGGCGGCGCCGGCGTGCTCCCAGGCCCGCCGGAACATGTCCTGCATGTGGGTGCGGTCCATGTCGTGGGTGCGGGCCACGAAGGTGGCCTCGGCGCCGAGGGCCACGCTCAGGGGGTTGAGCGGCTCGTCCACCGAGCCGAGCGGTGTGGACTTGGTGACCTTGCCGATCTCGCTGGTCGGTGAGTACTGGCCCTTGGTGAGCCCGTAGATTTGATTGTTGAACAGCAGGATCTTGATGTTGACGTTGCGGCGCAGGCTGTGCAGCAGATGGTTGCCGCCGATCGACAGGATGTCGCCGTCGCCGCCGACGACCCACACGTCGAGGTCGGGGCGGCAGGTGGCCAGCCCGGTGGCCAGCGCCGGGGCACGCCCGTGAATGCCGTGCATGCCGTAGGTCTTCATGTAGTACGGGAAGCGGGCGGCGCAGCCGATGCCCGACACGAAGACCGTGTTCTCGGGACGAGCCCCCAACTGCGGCATCAGCAGCTGCATCGCCGACAGGATGGAGTAGTCCCCGCAGCCGGGACACCAGCGGGGTTCCTGGTCGCTGGTCCAGTCGGCTTTGGTCGTGGTCGGGCCGGTGGACATGTCAGTCGTCATCGACGGCTCCTGCGATGGCGGCGGCGATCTCGCTCGCCGTGAACGGCACACCCTCCACCTTGGTGATCGACTTCACGTCGATGAGGTAGCGGGATCGGACGATGGAGGCCAACTGCCCCAGGTTCATCTCCGGAACCAGCACGGTGCGATAGCGGCCCAGCAGGTCACCCAGGTCGGCGTGCAGCGGGTTGAGGTGCGTGAGGTGCAGGTGGTCGACGGCCGGGCCGCCGGCGCGCACTCGCCGCACCGCGCTGGTGACCGATCCCCACACCGACCCCCAGGACAGCACGGCCACGGTGGCCGGGCCGTCGCTGTCGAGCATCGTCGGGGGAATGTCCGCGGCGATGCCGTCCACCTTGGCGGCCCGCAATTCGGTCATGAGGCCGTGATTGGCGGGCGTGTAGGAGATGTTGCCCGTCACGTCCTCCTTCTCCAGGCCGCCGACGCGGTGCATGAGATCGGGCGTGCCGGGAACCGCCCACGGCCGGGCCAGGGTCTGAGGGTCGCGCTTGTACGGTTGGAAGACCGGGTTGCCCTCCTCGTCGGCGTCGTTGAACCGCGTGGTGAAATCGACGCTGATGTCGGGCAGGTCCTCGAGGTCGGGCAGGCGCCACGGCTCGGACCCGTTGGCCAGGTAGCCGTCGGAGAGCAGGATCACCGGGGTGCGGTACTTCAGGGCGATCCGCACCGCCTCGATGGCGGCGAAGAAGCACTGGGAGGGGCTGTAGGCGGCGACCACCGGCAGCGGGGCCTCGCCGTGGCGGCCGTACAGCGCCAGGTTGAGGTCCGAGGCCTCGGTCTTGGTGGGCAGGCCGGTGGAGGGGCCGCCGCGCTGGATGTCGATCACCAGGAGCGGCAGTTCGATGCTGAGGGCCAGGCCGATGGTCTCGGCCTTCAGCGCCAGGCCAGGGCCGCTGGTTGTGGTCACCCCGATGTGACCCCCGAACGACGCCCCCACCGCCGCGCAGGCCGCGGCGATCTCGTCCTCGGCCTGGAAGGTGCGCACGCCGAAGTTCTTGCGTCCCGAGAGCTCGTGCAGCACGTCGGAGGCCGGTGTGATGGGGTACGACGCCAGGAACAGGGGCAGCTTGGCCTGCTGGGCGGCGGCGATCAGTCCCCACGAGAGCGCCGTGTTGCCGTTGATGCTGGTGTAGGTGCCGGGCTCGAGTTCGGCGGGACGCACCTTGTAGGTGGCCTGGAACATCTCGGTGGTCTCGCCGAAGGCGTGGCCGGCCTTGAAGGCGGCCGCGTTCGCGGCCGCCACCAGGGGCCGCTTGCCGAACTTCACGTCGATCCAGTCCAGGGTGGGCTGCGTCGGCCGGTCGAAGAGCCAGCTCACCACGCCGAGCGCGAAGAAGTTCTTGCTGCGCTCGGCGTCGCGGGGCTTCACGCCGAGGTCCTTGCAGACCTGCTTGGTGAGACTGGTCATGGGGACCAGGTAGGTGGTGTAGTGGTCCAGCGTGCCGTCGCTGAGCGGGTCGTCGCTGTAGCCGGCCTTGTCGAGGTTGCGCTCCTGGAAGGCGTCGGAGTTGATGATGACGGTGCCGCCGATCTCGAGGCGGTCCAGCTCGCTGCGCAGCGCCGCCGGGTTCATGGCCACGAGCACCGTGGGAGCGTCGCCGGGAGTGGTGACGGTCTCGCTGGCGACCTGCACCTGGAACGCCGAGACGCCGTGCAGGGTGCCCGCCGGCGCCCTGATCTCGGCGGGAAAGTCCGGCAGCGTGGCGAGGTCGTTGCCGAACAGGGCGCTGGCACTGGTGAAGCGGTCGCCGGTGAGCTGCATGCCGTCGCCGGAGTCGCCGGCGAAACGGATGACCAGTCGATCCAGATCCTCGACGGTCCGCGGCGAAGGCTGTTGGGTGGCAGTGTCGGTCACGTGCGTTCCCTTGCGATTTGGGTCATCACCGGTCAGCGGCTGCGGGCGCGGCAGTGCGCCTGGCGACCGACCGGAATTGCAATCTAGTACCGCCTCGGCGGGGCCGGAGCCGGACCGCGGGCCTGTGAACGTGACGCGCAGTGTGACTTTGTTCACACAGACGGTTACCACCGGGTTGCACCGAGGTCACGTTAGGAGATGGGCACCGTCCGGAGAGGGATTCCCGGGGTCGCAGGCGGGGTCTTCGGCGGACTCGGTCCGGGGGGATTCAGGCCACGCCGACGGAGACGTCGAGGTAGACGTCCTGGATGGCGCCGAGCAGTTCGACGCCGTCGGCCATCGGGCGCTGGAAGGCCTTGCGCCCACTGATGAGCCCGGTGCCACCGGCCCGCTTGTTGATGACCGCCGTGCGCACGGCCTCGGCCAGGTCGTCGGCGCCCGAGCTGGCGCCACCGGAGTTGATGAGGCCCACCCGGCCCATGTAGCAGTTGGCCACCTGCCAGCGGGTGAGGTCGATGGGGTGGTCGGAGGTGAGGTCGCTGTACACCAGCGGGCTGGTGCGGCCGAAACCCACCGCCTGGTATCCGCCGTTGTTCTCGGGCAGCTTCTGCTTGACGATGTCGGCACCGATGGTGGCGCCGAGGTGGTTGGCCTGGCCGGTGAGGTCGGCAGCGCCGTGGTAGTCCACGCCGTCCACCTTGAAGGCGTTGCTGCGCAGGTAGCACCAGAGGACGCAGAACATGCCCAGCCGGTGCGCCTCCTCGAAGGCCTCGCTGATCTCGAGGATCTGGCGGCGCGACTCCTCCGAGCCGAAGTAGATGGTGGCGCCCACGCCGGCGGCCCCCAGCTCGAAGGCTCGCTCGACGCTGCCGAAGCCCACCTGGTCGTAGCTGTTGGGGTGGCTCAGCAGCTCGTTGTGGTTGATCTTCACGATGAACGGGATGCGGTGCGCCCAGCGGCGGGAAACCGCGCCGAGCACGCCGAAGGTGGACGCCACGGCGTTGCAGCCCCCCTCCACGGCGAGACGCACGATGTTCTCGGGGTCGAAATAGGCCGGGTTGGTGGCGAAGCTGGCGGCGCCGGAGTGCTCCACGCCCTGGTCGACCGGGAGGATCGACACGTAGCCGGTGCCGGCGAGTCGGCCGTGGCCGAACAGGGCCTGCAGGTTGCGCAGCACCTGCGGTGCGCGGTCGGTGGCGGCGGCGACCCGGTCGACGAAGTCCGGACCGGGCAGGTGGAGATCCTCGGCGGGTATGGCCTTGGCGGTGTGGCCGAGCAGGTAGTCGGCGTCGTCGCCCAAGAGAGCTGCGACGTCTCGCATCGAGCGGCTCCTGTGTGGTTCGGTGGGTGGGTTGGCGGGGCCTGCGGGCCGTCGGCGCCCCTCGCTGCGACCCTATCCCGGCAGAGCCCGCCGGCGGTGCCAATCGGGGGGCCTGGTAGCCGCAATCCGCCGTCCCCGGTGGCGTCTGCGGGCAGCGGGATCGAAACAGGCGCGCTGCCGCTGGATTCGGGACTCTTCGGGCGCCGGACGGTCCGACCCGCGCCGGTCAGGCCGAGAGGTCGGCGAGGCGGTCGGTGGCGTCGGCGTACCCGGGCGAGTGACGGTCGATCCAGGCGAACAGCCGCCGGGCAGCCGGCTGGTCGCCGCCGCGGTCATACAGGTCGGCCAGCGCGTAGGCACGGCGCAGGTGGAACTCCTGGGGGTTGCGGGGCGTGCGCCACCCTTCTGCCAGCAGCGCGACCCCCTCGGCCAGCCGGCCCCGGTCCGCCAGCGCCCCCGCGGCCACGATCCGGCCCTCGGTCACCAACTCGGCCGACGGGCTCTCGTGACGCAACTCCTCCCAGAGTTCCTCCACCTCGTCCCAACGCTGCAGCGCCCGGTAACAGTCGGCCAGCACCGGCGCCTGCTCGCAGCTGCGGGTGAGGGTGGCGAAGGCTTCGAGCTCCCGGGCCGCCGCCCGCCAGCGGCGCAACCGGTAGAGGATCAGCCCGTGCAGTTCCCGCACCTCGGGCACGTCGGCGGCCTCGGTGTCCATCACCGGCTTCAGTTGCGCCAGCGCGTCCTCGTGGTACTCCGAGGAGAAGGCATCGGCGGCCACCATCACCCGCCGCAGCGCCCAGCGGCCCTGCTCGGCCCCCAGCTTCTGGCGTAGCACCCTCGCCAGGTCAGGCTCGTTCCCGCCGCTCACCGCCCCAGCCTACGAGCGGCATCAGCCGCGGGCGGTAGTGTCGAACGCCACCGATCTCGGGGAGCAGCGCGGATGCCATCAGAATCGAACAGCGGGCGCACCGTGGCGGTAGGTGACGCAAGGGCGTTCGTCGGTCGAGCGGCCCGCTATGGCGGAATGCCGGATGACGACGTCATTCGATTCGTCGACGGCCTCGTCGAAGCCGACCTCCGAGGGCACTGGTCACACGGCGTGGTGCGGGTGCCCCCGTACGTACGGGCACTCGCTGCCGGCGTGGTCAATCCGGCGCCCCGCGTCGAGGCGGTGCGCCAATTCGGCGCAACCGCTCTCCTCGACGGCGACAACGGTCACGGGGTGGTGATCGGCCAGATCGCAGCCGACCGGGCTGTGGACCTCGCCGGCGAGCACGGCGTCGGCATCGTCGCCGTCCGCAACAGCAACCACACGGGAATGCTGGCCACCCACGTGCTCCGTGTCGCCGACGAGGGGATGGTCGGTTACTTCACCAGCAACGGTCCGGCGATCATGGCGCCGCACGGCGGCCGTGAACCGCGTATGGGCAATGCGCCGTTCGCCTATGCGATCCCGAGGCGGGGCGGCGATCCGATCGTTCTGGACATGGCATCCTCACAGGTCGCCCGCGGCAGGGTCCGGATGCACGCGGACCGCGGCGAACCGATCCCGGAGGGCTGGGCGATCGACGAGCGCGGCGTCCCGACCACCGATGCCGCCGCCGCTATGCGGGGCTCGGTGGTGCCGATGGCCGGTTACAAGGGCTACGGCATCGCTCTCGTGACCGAGATCCTGGCCTCCGTTCTGCCGGGAGCGAGCCTGTCGGTGGAGATGCCGAGAGCATTCCTCGAGGCAGGCTCCTCCATGCTCGACTCGTGGGGATCAGGCCATCTGGCGCTGGCCATCAACCTGGAGGCGTTCGCCGACCCCGAGGAGTTCGCGACGGAGGTGGACCGCCTGGTGAGCTACATGAAGGAGACCCCCCTCGCGAAGGGGGCAGACTCGATCCTCGTACCGGGCGAACCCGAATGGAATACACGGCGCCACCGCATCCGCAACGGGATCCCTCTCAACGCAGCCGTGGCGTCCCAACTCGACGCGTTCGCACAGGAGATCGGGATCAAGCGCATCTGAGAGGGTCGCGCGCCACCGATCGCGGGACCAGGGCCCGTCCTTTTCCGGGAACCTCCCGAGCCTCTCCAGCACCGGCCCCTGTTGACCGCCGTCGAACCGCAAGATTATGCTCTGACGTGCGGGGAGGGCGAGGAAAGCCGCCTCGTTCGGGCGTGCCGTTCAGTGGTACGCCACCATCGAGGGGGGGTCCTCATGAGAGCACGAAGTCTGCTCTTGTCGTTGTTCGTGATCGTTCTCGTGGCCGCAGCGTGCGGCGAGGATGACGACGCTGCCGCGCCCGCGCCGGCACCCGCGGAGGCACCAGCACCGCCCCCGCCGGAACCACCGCCTGAGCCCCCGCCGGCACCCGACTCGGGCGTACCGACGCCCAACAACGGTGAGCAGTTCGTGGTCGCCTGGACGCCGTACAGCGACCCGACCAACGACCTGAACGTGGCCTTCGACAACCAGGTCAAGAACGTGATCGAAGGCGCCGGCATGAAGCACGTCTACTGCAGTGGCAAGGCCGAGGCCACAGCCCAGGCGAACTGCATCGATCAGTTCATCGCCCAGGACGTGGACATCATCCTCATCTACCCCGCTGACGTCGATTCGATGGCCGAGACGATCAAGGTCGCCAACGCAGCAGGAACCCCCGTCGCGTCGTTCTTCGGCAACATTCCCGACGTCGGCCAGGAGCAGCTCTACACGCTGACCATTCCGGTCTATGACGCCGGCGTCCTCAACGGGCACAAGCTCGTGGAGTACCTCACCGAGAAGAACGGTGGGCCCCAGGGCACGGTCCTGGAGATCACCGGTCTGATGACCACCAGCCAGGCGCAGGACCGCAACGCCGGGTTCCACTCCGTCGTGGACGAGTATCCCGACATCGAGGTGACGATCCGCAACGGCGACTACGACACCGCCAAGGCGGGAACGATCACCACCGACTGGTTCACGGCGAACCCCGACACGGACGCGATCTACATCCACTCGAACTGCGACTACACCCCATCGGTGCGGTCGGCGCTGGAGGCGCTGGATCTCTACGTCCCGAAGGACGATCCGGGGCACATCGGGATCTTCGGAACCGACGGCTGCAACTCCTCGCTGCACGAGGTCCGCTGCGGCTTCCAGGACTACGGGACGACGTACCCGACCGACCTGGCGGGCTCCCAGATGGCCGAGATCGCCGTGCACTACCTCCAGACGGGCGAATCGCCGCAGCCCGGAGAGGTCCTCAACATCCCGGGGCTCGAGGGAGGCACCACTGCCATGGTGGACGGAAGTGCCGGACCGATCTACTTCATGGAGTTGTTCGAGTACACGCAGGACACGGCCAACGATCCGACCCTGTTCGGTAACAGCTTCATGAGCGAGCCCAACGGCCTGACGTCATGTGACGATCGGTAGATCCGACACATAGCACGAGTCCTTGCGGGCGGCCCGGCGGCCGCCCGCAAGCGCGTCCGACCGCCGGCGACGCAGGCCGAGTCGCTGAACAGCGGATCCCGGCCTGCGCCGGGATGACGATGGCGAGGGCCGGCGCGCGGTCGGGCGCTAGCTGCTCCCGCCGAGGCTGGCGCCGGTGATGAGGTCCACCAGGTCGCGCGGCTCGACGTCGGCGGTGGCGACGTCCCCGGCCATCTGCCCCTGGTAGAGCACCACGGCGCGGTGGCAGACCTCCATCACGTGCTGCATGTTGTGGCTGATGCAGACGACGGCCATGCCCTCATCGCCCAGCGTCCTGATGAGATTCAGCACCGACTGCGTCTGCGTCACGCCGAGCGCAGCGACCGGCTCGTCCATCAGGACCACGTGGCGCCCCCAGGCCACCGCCCTGCTCACCGCCACCGACTGGCGTTGCCCGCCCGACAGGTCCTCGACCGGCAGCCCCAGCGACGGGATCCGGATGTGGAGGCGTGAGACGATTTCCCCCGCCTCCCGCAGCATCTGCTTCTTGTTCATGACGCGCATCCACCGCAGGCCGGGTGGCAGCTTGCGGTAGATCTCCCGGTTCAGGAACAGATTCGCCGGCACGTCGAGCACTTCGACGAGCTGCAGATCCTGGTAGACGGTCTCGATGCCGAGTTCCCGTGCCGCCTGGGGATTCCGGACCTGCACCTCTCTCCCCGCCATGCGGATGTGTCCCGAGTCGGGCTGGAACGTGCCGGACATGCACTTGATGAGGGTCGACTTCCCGGCTCCGTTGTCCCCCAGGAGCCCGACCACCTCGCCCGCACGCAGTTCGAGGCTCACATCGCGCAGCGCGCGGACCGGCCCGAACGACTTGCTTATCCCGACCACCTCCAGCACCGGCGGATCCTCGAGCGTGGCAACTCCTCCAGCACCGTCAGCAGAGCCAGTTGGATCGGTCATTCGGTACCCCCGTGCTGCCCCTCTGGTGGATGACTGCGTCAGAGTCGCACTGCCGGAAACCTTACAACGTAAGGAGTGCCTGCGCCGTGCCGTCGTAAGCCCTTCCGGCACGCTCCGGGCTCAGCAGCCCCTCGGGGGATGGACATATACTGGCGCCAATCCACGGCAGTCCCGGCCGGCGCGCGAGCCTCGGGGAACGCCATGGAGGTCCGGTTGCGATACCGGATGCGATAGGGGGGGTCATCGATGGCCATCGATCAGGGGCCGGCGCCGGGGGCCGCAGGACTCAGCGACGAGAGTTACGTCGAACTCACTCCGGGTCGACGGATTCTGAGGTTCCTGGACAGGAACTCCGTGTGGGTCCTGCTGGCGATCGCGGTCCTCGCCGCGTCGCTGCTGACCCAGTTCGAGATCCCCCAGAACATCCTCAACCTCGGCGCGGCGGTCTCCTCGCTGGGCATGCTCGTCCTGGCGCAGACCGTGGTGCTGCTGACCCGGAACTTCGACTTGAGCACCGAAGCCAACATGGTCTTCGGCGCGGTGCTGGCGGGCGTCCTGATCTCGCCGGTGACGATCCTCGGCGAGGGCACGGCCGATCAGTTGAACCTCGGGGGACGGGGGTGGTCCACGGGCGCCGTCCTGCCGATCCTGCTCATCGTCTGCACCGCGGTGGGTCTGGCCAACGGCCTGCTCATCGTGAAGCTGCGAATGAACAACTTCATGGTGACCCTCGGCATGTCCATCCTGCTGTACGGTCTCACGCTCGTCGTGGGCGTCGGGCGGCAGCTCACGACCATCCCCGAGGCCTTCCGCTGGTTGGGCAAGACCCGGATCGGCATCGGCGAGGATCTGAAGTTCCCGATCTCGGCGATCTTCCTCGTCCTCGTCTTCCTCGTCTTCCACTATGTCCTCACGCATACCGTGTACGGACGGCGTATCTATGCCGTCGGCAGCAACCGCAACGCGGCTCGGGCCGCCGGCATCAACGACGGCAACGTCATCATCGGCGCCTACGTCGTATCGGGGCTGCTGTGCGGGGTCGCGGCCTGGCTGCTGGTCGGAAGGATCGGCGCCGCTCAGGCCGGGATTGCCGCCGATGAATTGTTCACCTCCTTCGCAGCGGCCGTGATCGGTGGCGTCTCATTGGCCGGCGGCAGGGGGAAGATCTTCGGTGTGTTCGGCGGGCTGCTGCTGATGGGCACCATCACGAACGCCCTCAACATCTCCAACGTCGAAGGCAAGTGGATCCCGGTGGCCAACGGCCTCGTCATCCTGTTCGCGATCTTCATCGACGGCCTACGGAACATTCGTGCAGCCCGGCTGACCGGCGCCTGATCCCGTGGCGGGAGCCGCCACCCCACCGCCACCCTGGCAGGACCCCGAGCGGGTGCTGCTGGGCGTCAACCTGTGGAGCATGCACACGACCTGGGCCGATCTGCTCGAGGCGGCGGTCCGTGCGGATGACCTGGGCTACGACACGCTCTCGACGTCGGATCACGTGCTGGCGTGCGTCGGCGAGCAGGGCCCGGTATTCGAGGGCTACCTGAGCCTTGCCGCCTGGGCGCAGGCGACATCCCGGGTCCGGCTCGGGCTGCTGGCGACGGCCAACACGTTCCGGGAGCCGACGCTCCTCGCCAAGATGATCACCACGCTGGACCACATCAGCGGTGGACGGGCCTTTCTCGGCATTGGCGCCGGCTGGTTCGAGGAAGAGCACACCGGCTATGGGTTCGAGTTCGGGGCCGGCCCCGGCGAGCGGCTTCGCTGGTTGGGCGAGGCGCTGCCGCTGCTCCGTTCCATGCTCGGAGGCGATCCTGCGACCGCCGCCGTCGGCCGCTACCGGCCCGCGGCTGCCCGCAACGATCCCGGAGCCATCCAGGAGCGAATCCCCATCATCGTGGCCGGCGACGGCGAGCGCGTGACCTTGAGGCTCGTCGCCACCTACGGCGACGCCTGCAACTTCGGATTCCACCACGGGGCGGACGCCCTGGCGCGCAAGGAAAGGATCCTGCGGGCGCACTGCGCGGACGTGGGTCGCGACGAGAGCGAGATCGCCCGGACCGCCGAGATCCGGGTCGTGATCATCCGCGACACGCGTCGCGAGGCCGACCGCGTCTACGCCGAACTGCGGAGACTGAACGGTGACGCCCCGGTCTGGCCGGAGCAGCCGGTGGGAACGCCCGACGACGTGTCCGAGAAGCTCGAACCGCTCGTGGCGCTGGGGTTCCGCCACATCATCTGCGGATTCCCCCACCCCCACGACGCCGAGTCGATGGTGCGGCTACGGCGCGAGGTGCTGCCCCGACTGCAGGCGGTCGCCGGCGGCGGGTGATCAGTTCAGTCGGGACCCCGCCGACTCACCAGCGCGGGATATCCCCGGGCTCAGAGTAGGCGCGGTGTCGGATCGAATGTGAGCGGCAGTGACGTGAACCCGCGCGGGCCCACGCTCGGTAGGCGCACCGGCTCCCCCGCCAGACGGACGTTCGGGAGCCGTTGGATCAACCTCTCGAAAGAGACCTGCAACTCGGATCGCGCCAGCACCTGACCGACGCAGTAGTGCGTCCCGAAACCGAACCCGAGATGGCGGATGTGGCCGCGCCTGATGTCGATGCTGTCCGGGTTCTCGAACTGCTCCGGGTCTCGGTTCGCCGCGCCGAGGATGAGGCGGACCACCTGTCCCTCGGGGATCACCGTGCCGTCGATCTCGACGTCGGTGGTCGTCAGCCGGAACACCATCTGGAACGGGCATTCGTATCTGACGAGTTCCTCGACGGCGTTCTTCATCAGGCTCGGGTCGTCGCGCAGCAGGTCCAGCTGATCCGGATGCTCGAGCAGCGCCATCATGCCGTTGCCGAGCATGTTCGTCGTCGTGTCGTCTCCGCCGGTCACGAGATCCACGCACGTGGAGAGCAACTCGTCGGTGCTCATCACGTCCCCCGCCTCGTCGGCCGCGACCAGGCTGGACAGCACATCGCCGGCGGGGTTGGCCCTGCGGTCCTCGAGAAGGTCACCCAGCCAGCCGCGCAGAGACATCAAGCCCGCCTGGCTCCGGCGCATGACGTCCACGTCGAGGCCGCCCGGGCCGAGGAACTCCAGGTACTGGTTCGTCCACTCCCTGAACTGCACCCTCTCGGTGGCAGGCAACCCCACCAACTCGCTGACCGCGATGGCGGGCAGAGGCACGGCGAAGTCGGGCGGCAGGTCGGTGCGCCCGCTCTCGGTGACCTCGTCGAGCAGGGAGTCGGCGAGCGCTTCGACGCGCCGGCGGATGGCGGCGAGGGCGTCGGGAGTCAGGGCCTTCGACACGACGCGACGGATCCGGGTGTGGTCGGGCGGGTCCGCCTGGCTGAAGCCGCTGGTCGTCCAGTAGTCCACGAACGACGACAGCTCCTCGCGGTGCTCGGTGGGGATCTTCTCCATCCACGTGGCATAGACCCGGTTCCGGAAGCCGGCCGGGTTGCGAATGACCGCATCCACGTGCGCGAACCGGGTCAGCAGCCAGCAGTCCCACGCATCGCTCCAGTACACCGGCGCCTCTTCCTGCAGCCGCCGGTAGACCGGGTACGGGTCCTCCATGAATTGCCGCGAGACCAGCTGGTCATCGATCGATGCCACGATCGGCTCCTCGTGGTCTGCTCGGCGACTCAGCCGGGTGAGACGGTCAGCGTCTGGTTGGCGTCGATGTCGCTCATGATCGTCACCGACCCGTCGGGCCACTCGACCCGCACCTCGTCGACCGTCTCCTCCGAGCCCAGGCCGAAGTGCGCCGAGATCTCGCTGCTGGTCAGGTAGTGCGCGCACGACATGATCCAGCGGTGTAACTCGAGGTCGCCGGCCGTCACCGTCACCCGACTGCCCAGCCCGTGCGGCGCTATGCCGTCAGTGCCCGTCGTGTCCAGGAACACCCGAAGCCAGTTGGCCGCCTCGCCGCTGAGGTCGTTCCGGTAGAGGCGGAAGTCGCCGGCCGGCGAGGTGAGGGCCACGTCCTGGTCGCCGTCGCCGTCGAAGTCGAAGTGCAGGAGCCCCAGGCCCTGGATGTCGTAGGTGAGTTCGGCGGATGTGGCCACGTCCGTGAACGTACCGTCCCCCATATTGATCCAGAGCTTGGCGCGCTCCCCCTGGTACTCCTCGCGCATCCAGCCGTTGGTCTCGATGATGTCGACCATGCCGTCGTGGTTGAGGTCCAAGCCGGCGGTCCCCCACCCCCATCCGCCGTCGTTCACGCCGGCCGACGCCGCGGACTCCTCGAACAGTCCGGAGCCCTGGTTCAGGTACAGCTTGTTGCCGTCCCCGTAGCCCAGGCCGTGCTCGTCGAAGATGGCGGTCACGTACCAGTCCAGCCAGCCGTCCCCGTCGAAGTCGGCCACTGTGCCGCCCATTCCCGCCCACGTCTCATCGGTGCCGGACGCCGCGGTCCGCTCCGTGAAGGTTCCGTCGCCGTTGTTGACGAAATACCTGCTCGTCCCGAAGTCGGCGGCGATGAGGGCCTCCGGGTAGCGGTCGCCCGTCATGTCGGCGAGGCAGGGCGCGAAGCCGCGGACGCCGTCGTCGGTGAGCCCGGCGGCCTCGGTCACGTCGCTGAACGTGCCGTCGCCGTTGTTGATGAACAGCCGGTTGCCGAGCGAGCCCTCCTGCCAGCCCGTGACCAGCAGATCCAGGTCGCCGTCGAGGTCGACGTCGCCGAAGGCCGAACCGAAACCGTCCCCCATCGTCGAGCTGGTCGTCGCCACGCCGGCCCGACCGGCGATCTCCTCGAACGTGCCGTCGCCGCGATTGCGGTACAGCAGGTGGTGTCCTGGGGCCGCGGCCTCACCCGAACCGTGGCTGGTGACATGCAGGTCGGTCCACCCGTCACCGTCGAAATCGGCGGCCGCCGCGCCGGAGCCGAGATGCTCCAGGGCCACCCCCGCCTGCGCCCCCACCTCCGAGAAGGTCCCGTCGCCGTTGTTCCGGTACAGGCGGTCGGGGCCTGAGTCGGCGCCGACCACGAAGAGGTCCAGCCAACCGTCCCGGTCGAAGTCGAGCACGGCCGCTCCTCCCCGCATCGCCAGAGTCGCCTTGGCGTTGACGGCGGGATCCATGAGATCCGGCATGCCCTGCGGTTCGGAAGGTGTCCCCTCGGCGCCTTCGGGCGGCGCCGGCGGGGGCGGCAGTTCGCGGTCCAATTCGATGCCCGCGGTCGCCGCGACGTTGGAGAAGGCCAGCAGGTTGCCCGCCGGGTCCTCCCAGCCGCGTGCAGGCACCGCGTCGCTGCCGTCGTCGTCCGAGCAGGCCGCGGCGACGAGCGCCACCGTCAGTGCCAGAGCCAGGATCACCCGGCGCAGAGTCATAGCCCTATGACCCTCCCCCCTTCGCCCCCCGGCACGACGGTCTCAATGCCGCGGGCGCACCAAACACTATCCCTCTTCGCCTGCCCGCCGCCAGCGCTTCGCCGGCGCGGCGCACGCCGGCTGCCTCTTGCCTCGGACGGCTGCGGAGGCCCCCGAACTGCGACAACGCGCACGGCTATCGTGGGGACGGCGTCCATCGCCGCGGGTGGGTCTACCCGAACGAGAGGCTCTCCGAATGGCCGATTTCACTGGGAAAGTCGCTCTCGTGACCGGAGCCGGGCTCGGTATCGGGCAGGCCAGCGCGCTCGCTTTCGCCGCTGCGGGAGCCCGCGTGGCCGTCGTGGACATCGACGGGCCCTCCGCCGCCCGCACCGTCGAGATGGTCGAGCAACGGGGCGCCGACGCATTGCTGATCGAAGCCGACGTGACGAACTCGGCCGACGTCGAGCAGATGGTCGCCACGACCGTCGAAACGTTCGGCGGGCTGGACTTCGCGCACAACAACGTGGGCAATCTGGGTACTCGAGCGCTGATCCACGAGTACCCGGAGGACGTCTTCGAGAGAGTCACGAGCGTGACGCAGGCTTCGATGTTCCTGTGCATGAAGTACGAGTTGCGTCACATGGTGCAGCAGGGTGCGGGCGCGATCGTCAACACCTCGTCCGTGGCGGGCTTCATCGCGCTACCCGGCGAATCGGCCTACGTGGCGGCCAAACACGCGGTGATCGGATTGACCAAGACGGCAGCCCTCGAGTACTCCGATCACGGCATCCGGATCAACGCGGTGTGCCCCGGTGTGATCCGCACTCCGATGACCGAGTTCTTCCTCGACGGGGACCCCGAGGCCGAGCGGGCCGCGGTTGCCCGGCATCCCATGGGGAGGCTCGGCGAGCCGGCGGAGATCGCAGACGCCGTCGTCTGGTTGTGCTCGGAGGGGGCGTCCTTCGTGACGGGACATCCTTTAGTCGTCGACGGGGGCCACCTGCTCTAGGAAGTCGCCGTGGGACCGGTGCGAGACGCCGTCCGACCCGCTGGACCATGGATTCCGGCCTCCGCCGGAGTGACGGTGGGCGTGGCCCGCAGCACGACCTGGCAGTTTCCTCGGCGGCACCGGTGCTCCGGCGGCTACCAGAAGAACGCTCCCCCGTTCGCGTCGAAGGCCTGTCCCACGGAATAGTCGGCATCCGCGGAGGCCAGGAAGGCGACCATCTTCGCCACGTCGTCGGGCGTCTGGTATCGCCCGACGGGGATCAGGTCGAGCACCCGCCGGCGCACGTCCTCGTACGTCTCACCGGTGTCGGCGGCGACGTCTCGGTGTATGGCGCGCAGCATGTCCGTGTCCACGATGCCGGGGAACACGGCGTTCATGAGAATGCCGTGCGGGGCGATCTCCTGACCCATCTGCTTGATGAGCCCCATGGCGGCGTGCTTGCTGGCCACGTAGGAGGCGACATAGGTGTCACGGAACGACGGGAGAACGCCGGCTGTGGAGACGATGGTGATGATCCTGCCCCCGTGGCCCTGGTCGATCATCTGATGCGCGGCGGCCTGCGAGCAGAACAGCACCCCCTTGGTGTTGACCGCGAAATGGCGATCCCAGTCGTCCTCGGTGATGTCAATGGCCGGAGCGGTGCTCAGCACACCGGAGTTGTTGACCATGACGTCCAGAGAGCCGAAGGCCGCGACCGTCCGCTCGACCATCCGATCCACCTGCGACCTGTCGGTGACGTCGGTCGTCACGGAGATCGCCCGGCCGCCACCGTCCCGGATCTCGGCGGCCACCGCCTCCCCGGCGGCGGCGTCGATGTCGGCCACCGCCACCGCCGCGCCCTCCGCTGCGAGACGGTGTGCGATCCCGCGGCCGATGTTGCGGCCGCCACCGGTCACGATGGCGCCCTTGCCGTCCAGTTCGTAGCTGGGCATTGCTAGAAGTGTGCCGGGTCGTCCGTCGGGGGCTCGGATCGGGCCACTGGACGGCGGGTTCCGGCCTTCGCCGGACTGACGAGTGGGCTCAGCCGAGGTGCCAGCCTGTTGTGCCGTCCACCTCGACCCAGTCCCCGACCTCCTCCTTGATGTCGGCCAAGTCGGTCGACCACTCGCCGGCGATCAGCCAGAAGATGTGCAGCATCTCGTCGCCCGTGTAGAAGGTGTGCTCGGTGCCCGCGGGGCAATAGACCGTGTCCCCCGGTTCGACATCGATGAGTTCGCCGTCGGCGTAGTACTGGGCGTGTCCCGAGATGATGTAGAACGCCTCGTCCTGGTCGTGCACGTCCACGTGGCCCTCGGTGTTGCCGGGTGCGAGCCACACCTGACCTGCGGAGATCTTGGTGCCCGGGCCGAACGTCTCGTCGGTGATCTGGAAGACGTCACGGAACTTGCCGTTCGCCATCTCCAGCATCGGGACATCGGTCACCTTCATGACCAGATTCTGCTTTGACATCGTGGACCTCCGTGTTTCCCCACCGGGAGCATCCTCGTGAGTCCGAACGACTCAAACCCCCGCCTCGGTAGTTCTACCACGTCCCGAGGATCTCCTTCGCGGCGGCGGCGATGTGCCGCGGCGTCAATCCGTGCTGCTCCAAGAGCGCTTCATTGGGTGCCGACTCGATGTTGACGTCACGCACGCCGATCCGGCGCATGAGCGTGGGTCGCCGCTCGGCGAGGACCTCGGCCACCGCCCCGCCGAGGCCGCCGATGATCGAGTGGTCCTCGCAGGTCACCACGGCACCGGTTGCGGCGGCCTCGATGACGGCCGCCTCGTCGAGGGGCTTGACGGTGTGCAGGTGGAGGTGATGCACGCTCACGCCCTCGGCCTCCAGCAGATCGGCGGCTCGGACCGTGCGGGTCGTCTGCACGCCGGTGCTGATGAGGGCCACATCGGATCCCCGTCGCATCACGACGCCACGGCCGACGTGGAACTCACCGTCGTCGCCGAACAGCACGGGGCTGGCACGGAACCGCCGGATCGATCCGGAGTTCGTGGAAGTAGAGCACGGCGAGCAGGTCGGTCGCCGACAGCGGGCCGCCGACGTGACCGGCGCCGGCGTGGTGGACGGCGCTGATCACGGACCGCCGTACCGCGGTCGCCACGCGGCGCAGGTGTTCGAAGTCGGGAGGGGCCTTCGGGTCGAAGTCGGGACGGGCCTTCGGCGTCACGGGTAGAGCCGCGCGCCGGTGGCGGCATCGGCGATCGAGATCGCCCGAACCGGGCAGTTGGCGGCCGCCTCCAGGACGAGCTCGGCGGCGTCGCCCTGCGGGTCGGTCACCGTTGCCTTGTGGGCCTCATCGATATCGAAGGTGTGCGGCGCGATCAGGCCGCACATGGCGTTGCCGTCGCACACCGACCGGTCGATGGTGATGCGAAGCTGGGGGCCATCGGGCACCGGTCCTCGCCCGCTGCGATCCACTCAAGAGGGAGGCGCCGGTTGGATGAACTCGATCGTCGCTCCGTCGATCGTGCGCATGTAGACGATCCTGGCGCCCTTGGCGGGACCGGTCGGAACCTCGACCGGCGCGCCGCTGACGGGGCGTGCGCCCAGCGCCACGGCACGCTCCCAGATGGCGTCCATGTCCTCGACCTCCATGCAGAAGTGGACGTTGCCCTCGTTGATGGTGTCGTCGTCGACAGGTGTGCCGTCGCGGTTGAGGTAGTGCACCAGTTCCAGCACGGCGTCGCTGCCCGGTACGTCGATCCAGGCGGCGTCGATGGCCACGCCGGGATGGCCCACGATCGAACCGATGTGCGGCTGGTCCAAGAGGCGCCGGGAGTTCGCGGTGACGCCGAACAACTGCTCCCAGAATCGGAGCGATTCCTCGAGGTCGCCGACGGTCAGACCGATGTGATGGAGCCGCTGGGCGTCGGCGCCGCTCGCCGCCTCGTCGGATCGCATGGTGGATGTCATGTGCCCCCCTCGTCCGGGTGAACGTGGTATCCGGGAACGTTCACCCTGGTCCTGTAGAGCATATGTCCCGCCGTCACGTAGAGCGTGCGCTTCTCGCTCCCGCCGAAGCAGCAGTTGGTGATCACGTCGGTGGGGATGGGGATCCGCTCGAGGAGTTCGCCCGACGGTGTGATCACGTAGACGCCCGGCGGGTTCACTGTGGTCTCCCCCGGACCCCGCTGGGTCAGGATCCCGGCGCAGACGTACAGGTTGCCGGCCACGTCGAGTTCCATCCCGTCGCCCCCGCGGCCGGGTGCGAAGTCGTAGACGATCCGGCGGTCGACGGCGTTGCCGCCGGCGTCGAGGGCGAAGGCCCAGACCTTCCGATTCCCGCCCATCAGATGGTTCGAGTCGATGACATAGAGAACCCGGTCGTCGGGCGTGACCGCCAGGCCGTTGGGCCTCTCGACGTCGGGCTGTCCGATGATCCGGGTGACGGTTCCGTCGGGGTCGATGCGGTAGACGCCTTCGACGTCCATCTCGAGGTCGGACCGGTCGGCGTCGTAGCGGGGATCCGTGAAGTAGAGCCGGCCCTGCGTGTCGACCGTCACGTCGTTGGGGCTGTTGAGGCGCCTCCCCTCGTACCGGTCCGCCAGCACCTCGATCTCGCCGGTGGCGATGTCGGTGCGGGTGACGCGCCGACGGCCTCGCGGGCCGTGCTCGGCTCCCTCGCACGTGACGAGGCGGCCCTGGCGATCGAACACGTTGCCGTTCGCCCGTCCCGCGTCCTCCCGGAAGATCCCGAGCTCGCCGTCGGCGGTCAGTGTCATGATCCGGTTCGCCCGGAGGTCGGAGAAGTACACCGTGCCGTGCGCATCCACCGCCGGACCCTCGAGGAACGCCACGAAGGTCGCAGCCTCGACCGCTGCGCCGGTGAGGGGCCCCGCAGAGCTATCCGGGGTCATACGGTGGGCGGCGGCCCGAACGGGGCGACTCAGTCGAGCGGCTCGTAGATCGCCTTCTGCGAGTTCGCCAGCAGGTCCAATGCGGCACCCCGGATCAGCCGGTCGAAGTGCGGGGTCTCGAGGTGCGCGTCGAACGCCGCCTCGTCGTCGTATTCCTCGTAGAGGAAGAACACGTCCGGATCGTCGCCCGACCGGCTGACGAAGAACTTCCGGCAACCGGGCTCCTGGCGAGCCAACGGAGCGAACTCCCGCTGGATCTCGGCTATCCGATCGCCTTGACCCGCTTTGGCGGTCCACTCAACGGCGAGGACATATCCCATCGCTCCTCCTCAAGCCTCGGCTCACTACGGCGGCGTCCGCCCGGACGCCGCCGCGAGCAACGGTCCGATCATCCGCCTTCCTCCGTCTCTTGTGCAATTGTCCCGGTGATGTAGCCGACCACCTCTGCCGCGGACGTCTCCGAACCGGCCAACTCCGCGGTGACCTCGCCCTGACGCAGCACGACGACCCTGTCGGCCACTTTCAGGACCTCGGCGATGTCATGGCTCACGACGATGATCGGGACGTTCTCCTCCTTCGCGATCTTCATGATCAGATGACCCA
The DNA here is from genome assembly GCA_026708055.1 of bacterium. Lineage (NCBI taxonomy): Bacteria > bacterium. The sequence goes on from JAPOVS010000057.1 coordinate 40,489, forward strand.
CCTCAGCGGTCGCTTCGACGCCGAGCGCCGCCGTGGGCTCGTCGAGGAGAAGCAGCTCGCGTTTCCAGAACGCCGCCCTGGCGATGGCAACGGCCTGGCGTTGACCTCCGGACAGACTGTTCACCTTCTGGGCCACCGAGCCAGGAATCGTGATGTGGAGCCGGGCGATGGCGTCACGCGCCTGCACGTGCATGGCGCGCTTGTTGAGGAACGCCAGCGGGCTGCGATGGTCTCGCAGACGGAGCTCACGGCCCAGGAAGAAGTTCCCCGCGACGTCCAGGTTCCCCACGAGCCCGAGATCCTGATAGACGGCCTCGATGCCCGCCTGCCGCTGCTGGGCCGGATTACCGAATTCGAGGTGCGCGCCATTGAGCTTCACCGAGCCCGAGGTCGGATCCAGGGCGCCCGAGATGATCTTCAGAAGAGTCGATTTCCCGGCACCGTTGTCACCGACGAGCCCGAGGATCTCGCCGGGGCCCAGTGTGAACGAGACACCCTTGAGCGCTTCGATGGCGCCGAACCGCTTGACGACGTTCTCGATCTCCAGGACGGGCACGGGGACGGATGCGCCTGTCATCGTCGCCGCTCGATCCTGCGAAGCATGCCGTCGAACACGACCGCGATGATGAGCGCGATGCCCAGCGCGATCGTCTGGACGGAGGAGGGGAGCAGCAGCAGCGAGAAGCCGTTCTGCAGCACACCCAGAATCGCGACCGCCAGCAACGTGCCGATGATCGACCCCCGGCCCCCGGTGAGACTGGCGCCCCCGAGAATGACCGCCGTGACCACCGAGAGCAGGAACGTATCGCCGACCCGCGGCGACGCGGACTGCAGGATCCCGGTCAGCAGCACACCACCGACGGAGGCCGACAGCCCCGACGCTATGTAGAGCGAGTACTGCACGCGCCGGATGGGGAGCCCCGCCAGCCGGGCGGCTTCTGCGTTGCCGCCGATGGCGTAGACCCAACGGCCCAGCACAGTCGTGCGCTCCAGCACAATGCTGATCGCGTAGACCCCGATGAACATGAACACGAGCACCGACACGGGCCCCACCTGCGTCTTGGTGATCCACCGCAGAAAGTCGTTACGCACGACCTCGGTCTGTCCCGACGACAGGAAATGGGCGAGCCCGGTGAAGATCGACATCGTGCCGAGGGTCGCTATCAGGGGATTCACCCTCAAGAGCACGACGAGTGTGGCGTTCGCCGCGCCGACCGCGAGTCCGATGAACAGGACCACCACGATTGCGGCCGCCATGGGGACGCCGGCCGCCAGGAGGAGTCCGAGCGACACGGTGCTGATCGCGATGGTTGCACCGACCGAGACGTCGAATCCCCCGGAGACGATCAGGAACGTCTGCGGTGCAGCCATGATCGCGAGCACCGTCGAACTCGCGGCCACGTTGAGGAGGTTGGAGGTGGCCCAGAAGAACGGGCTCTTGAGGCTGAAGAAAATCATCAGCCCGGCCAGGATCAGGAGCAGCCCCTGGCTCTGCAGAACACCGGCGTCGGTCCAGCGGCGCGGCGCGGACACGTCGGTTTCCCGCTCGGCGCCGGCGGCGGAGCGAGAAACCGAACGTGAATTCCCGGCTTTGAACACGGATTCCCTCAGGAGAAGCCGATCACTGGCTTGACTACGCGCGCGACCGAGTCACCTGCCGGCAGACGGCCATCAGTCCGATGGGCGTGCGATCAACGATCTCCCGCACGACTAGCACGCAGACTCCGGATAGAAGTCCCCGAGGTTCTCGGCGCTCAGCACCTCGGTGGGCAGCTCGATGAAGCCCGGCAGATCGGCGCCGTGGATCAACCCGATCAGTGCAGGTATGGCGTACTTGCCGTAGTTCTCGGGGAAGTACGCGACGCTCGCGTAGAGACTGCCCTCGCAGATCGCCTCGAGCTGGCTTGCGCCCTGGCCGACGGACACCATGTCGTCGTCGCTGCGACCGGCCGTGCGGAGCGCCTCGAGCATCCCCAGCGTCAGTTCGTCGTTGACCGAGGCGACGAGGATCTTGGCACCCTCCGGGATCCTGGCCACGATGGCCGCGGTGTTGGCGTTGGCGGTCGGCGGGTCGGCGGCTGTGGCGATGAGGATGACCTCGGCGTCGGGAACGGCCGCCGTGACGCCTTCCACGATCCCGTCGGTCAGGTCGATCGTCGTCTGCCCTGCCTCGTCGAAGGTGCCGACGATGAGGACGATCTCCTCGCCCGACCAGCGCTCGACCGCCTGCGCGCCGAGCGTCTGACCCGACTTCAAGCCGGCGTTGCCCAGGTCGACCTCGATAAGGGCGATGTCCGGCGCGGGCACGAAGATCGCCAGCCCCGGGAGGTCGTTGCTCTGGAGGACGTCGACGATGCCGGGCTGCGCAGCCTCGATCACGTTGGCGATGATGACGCCGTCCTTGCCCTGCTCGGCGAAGATCCTCACGTTCTCGACGGCCGTGAGCGGGTCGGCGTTGTCGGAGACGACGTCGATGCTCACACAGCCCATCTCGTCGGCCACGGCCTGGAAGCCCTCGACGGTGAGGAGCGCGAACGACTCGGTGTCGGAGAAGATGTCGAATCCGAAGTCGTAGGTCTCACCTGCGCATTGATCCGGGCTCGGGCTGCCCAGGAACTGCTCATAGTCGGGTGCCGCCGCCGGCTCGGGCGGGGGCGCCGGTGCCGGCTCGGGCGGAGGTGCCGGCGCCGGCTCGGGCGGGGGCGCGGGAGCGGGCTCGGGCGGAGGCGCCGGGGCGGCGTCGCCGCTGTCATCGCCGGCGCAGGCGGCCATGACGAGCGCCAGCGCGACACCCAACGAGATCAGGACGCGGAACTTTGACTTGGCGGAATTCATTGCCATTTCCCCTCTCCTGTTCGACGAGTTCGTCGAACGTTCAATGGCCGGAAACCCTACCCCACCACCGCCGAGCGCGTCAGGGGCGGCTTCCGCGATAGGCGCAGCAAGACCGGC
>JAPOVS010000058.1 GCA_026708055.1 bacterium
GGGGGGGGGGGGGGGGGGGGGGGGGGGGGGGGGGGGGGGGGGGGGGGGGGGGGACTTCGGATCGATGATCCTCGAACAGCTGCGCACAGCCGGCGTGCAGCAGGCCCACAAGGAGGACCGTATCGAGTTCTCCTCGCTGGTGCCGTGGCCCGGGTACATGATCTGCGCCGAGGGGCGCTACGCAGAGAGCGGTCCGGGCACCGGCCGCACCGACGCCGAGAAGCGGGCCGGCATATTCGTCGGACCCGAGTTCGGCACTGTCTCCCGTCCCGACCTCGTGGAGGCAGCCCGAGAGGCGGCGGACGCCGGTTTCGATGTGCTCATCGCCTGCGCCTTCAACTACGAGGCGCACGCCACCGAGTTCGACAGGCTCGGTCGCATCCCGGTGCTGAAGGCGCGCATGAACGCCGATCTGCACATGGCCGGCGACCTCAAGAACACCGGCAGGGGGAACCTCTTCGTCATATTCGGCGAGCCCGACATCGACATCCTCGACGCTTCGGGAGACGACGACGCCACCACCGGCCAGATCAAGGTCCGCGTGAACGGCGTCGACGTGTTCCACCCGGGAACCGGCGAAGTGCGCAGCGACGGCCCCGAGGGCATCGCCTGCTGGTTCATCGACACCGACTACGACGGGGAGAGCTTCTTCGTGCGACACGCCTACTTCCTCGGCGCCAACGACCCGTACAAGGCGCTCAGGACCACGCTCAAGGCGGAGATCGACGCGGAGGCCTGGCAGAGCCTGCGCAGCGACACCTCGCGGCCGTTCGAGCGCCCCTCCTCGGGCCGGATCGCCGTGAAGGTCATCAACCACTTGGGCGACGAGGTCATGAAGGTCTTCCGGCCGAATGACCTCGGACAGCCCCACGACCCCACGGCGACGCCCGGTGAGGAACCTGCTCTCGCTCGGCAGGACTGAACGATGAGTGTGGTGGCGGTGCGGGCGGGTGTCATCGGGTGCGGGTTCCAGGGACGGTTGCACGTCGATGTGCTCAGCAGGCTGCCTGACGTTGAACTCGTCGCGGTGGCGGACATCGATCCGGATCGAGCCGGGGGGTTGGCGCAGGAGTACGACGTCGCCGGCTCATACACGGACTACCGCAGGATGCTCGACGCCGAGCGCCTCGACCTCGTCACGATCTGCACCATGCCCGTCCACCACGCCGAAATGACTCTCGCGGCCTTCAGCAGCGGTGCGCATGTCCTGTGCGAGAAACCGCTGGCAATGAACGCCGCCGAGGGCGCGGCGATGGTCGGCGCCGCCCGGAAGGCCGGCAGGTTCCTCGCGGTCGGACTCAACATGAGGTTCATGCCGAATTCCACGGCGATCCAGTCGTTCATTCGCGACGGCGGGTTCGGTCGACCCGTCTACACCCGCGTCGTCGCGAACGACGAGATCCCGTGGTGGGGAGAGCACTACCGGCTGGAGGTCTCCGGCGGCGGGGCTCTCGCCGCGTCCGCGGTCCACCTTCTCGACCTGGCGCTCTGGTTCGCGGGCTTCCCCGAGCCGGTATCCGCCTCGGGGAGCATGGCGACGTTGTTCCCCAAGAAGAGAGGATCGACCGCACCGAGCCCGGCAGTGGCGGAGCGCTATGACGCCGAGGACCTGTTCAGCGCCCATGTGCGGTTCGCCGGGGGTTTCTGGCTCACGATCGAAGGCTCGTGGATCGGCAATCAGGAGCCGCGCCCCGGGCCGCAGCCGTGGGACTACGAACTCACCGCCATCGGCGAGCGCGCGCAGGTCTGGTTCGATCCGCTGGCGATACGCGGCGAAGCGCCGGACGGCTCGACGGTCGACCTGCTGCCGTCCGGCACTGAATCGGATGTCTCTTTCCCGCACTCCGTCGAGCGGTTGATCGCAGAGGTCGTCGCCGCCGCACGGGCAGGGCGGGAGCCGTCGGTCACGGGATCCCAGGCGCTGGTTTCCCAACGGATCGTCGACGCGATCTACCTGTCGGCCAGGACAGGCCGCGAGCAGCCGATACCTCCCCTCACTCTCTCGCCGTGAGCCTGGGCCTCGACGGCCCCGCCGTGGCCACCGTCGGGCACCGCTCGATCGGCCCGAGCCGGTGGAATCCGTGCTGCGGTACCATCACCCGATCACGCCCTGACCCGGCGATCGCGAGGGGAGACCGAGTTTGAGTGGCGAATCGACGATCCAACGAACCGGCGGGTGGGACGACGGCCTCGCACCCGACGAGTTCTCGGGGATCGTGTGCCTCGTCACCGGCGCCGCACAGGGCATCGGACTCGCGATCGCCAAAGCGCTCGCCGAACGGGGCGGAAGGGTGGTCCTGGCTGACATCAACGGCTCGAAGGTGGCCGAGACAGCGGAACGACTGCGCGCCGCCGGACTCGAGGTGACCGATCTGGCTCTCGACGTCCGGGACACGGACGCGATCGACGCTGCCTTCACCCGGCTCGAGAGCGGGTGGGGATCCGTTGAGGTCCTGGTGAACAATGCCGGTATCGGCAAGATCGACCAATCCGAGGACCTCCCCGACGAGGACTGGGATCTGCATGTCGACGTGATGCTGTCGGGCACGTTCAAGATGTCGCGCCGGGCCGCCGGACCGATGCTCGAACGCGGCTCGGGGGCGATGGTGAACCTCTGCTCGATCGGCGGCTACGGGGGCCACCCTCAGCGGGCGGCCTACAACGCGGCCAAGGGCGGCATCCGGATCCTGACCGAGGTGCTCGCCACCGAGTGGGCACCGCGGGGGGTGCGCGTCAACGCCATCGCGCCGGCGGTCACGAGGACCGAGATGACGCAGGAGATCCTGGACCGCGCCGAAGGCGAGTTGCGGCTCGACGACTACACGGATCGGACCCCCCTCGGTCGCATCGCCGAGACGGAGGAGCAGGCGGACGTTGTCGCCTTCCTGGCGTCGCGGCGCGCCGCGTACGTAACGGGCCAGATCGTGGCCGTCGACGGCGGCTGGCTGGCGAGCGATGGATTCCTGACGCACGGCGAGGCGCAGGGATGAGTGGGCACAGCGCGGGAGCGGCTGGGGGCGTGGATCGATCCAGCCGGGCTCTTGACAGGCCCTGCGTCGTGATCGCGGGAGGCGAGCCGTCGTTCGCACAGCACGTGGAGTCGGCTCTCGGCATGCCGGCTCTACATCTCGGACCCGATGAGCTGGACTCAAGCGCCGGCGCTCCGGACGGGCAACTGGCTCCAGAGGGTGTTGTCTGGAGTCACCTGGTGCCGGGTCTTGCGCCCCCGACTTCGCAGGATCGCGGTGCGGGGATCTTCGAGGAGGCGGCCTTGCTGGAACGCTCCCTCGGAGCCGCCCGCGCGCTCGGCGACAGGACGCGCATCCCGGTGACGTTCGTGGCGCTGCTGCCGGAGATCGGGCTGTTCGCCGGTGCCCGGGAGAGGCGCTGTGCACTGGCCTCGGCGACGATGCAGTCGCTGATGCGCACCGAGATCCGCTCTTGGAGCGACGCCGGGGATCGGATCGTGGCCGTCACCTACGCCGGCTTGGAAGGTCACGCACCGGACAGCCAGCGCCCCACTGATCAGGTCATCGCGCGCACACCGATGAAAGCACTGGCCACGTTCGCACAACTCGGCGATGTGCTGCGCTTCGTCGGCTCACGGCAGGCGTCCTATGTCACGGGCACGTTCCTGCGCATGGACGGCGGTTGGACGGCGTACAGCTGGCATTACCCGGCGAAGACGATCTAAGAAGCTGCTGATGAAGGTTGGTGTGATCGGGTGCGGATTTCAGGGCAGCCTTCATGTGGAGTGCCTGCAGGCGCTGGAGGATGTCGAGGTCGTCGCGGTCTGCGACACCGATAGGTCTCGCCTGGACGAGGTGAGATCGACCACTCGGAGCGCCAGGGGATACACCGACTATCGCGACCTGCTCGAGCAACACGAACTCGATCTCGTCACGGTGTGCACGATGCCGATCCACCACATGCGCATGACGGTCGACGCTTTCGCCACCGGCGCTCACGTGCTGTGCGAGAAGCCGTTGGCGCTCGACGCCGGCGAAGGCCGGGAAATGCTGCGAGCGGCTGCCGCTGCCGATCGCATGCTCGGCGTCGGGTTCAACATGCGGTTCACGCCGAACGCCCAGATCATCAAGCGCCACATCGAGTCAGGGGTTCTGGGTCGGCCGCTGTACACCCACGCCTGGGCGAAGTCGTCGCAGATCCCCTGGTGGGGCGAGCACTACCGCAAGGAACTCTCGGGCGGCGGGGCGCTGGCCGCCACGGCGGTGCACTTCCTCGACCTGGCCCTGTGGTTCGCTGGATTCCCCAGACCGGTCGCCGCCTCGGCCAGCGCGGCGCAGGTGTTCCCCACCAAACGCGGGCCGACGGCGCCGGACGCCGCCAGCGCCGGTCGCTACAACGTGGATGACCTGCTCGCGGCGCATCTGCGATTCGAGGACGGCTTCTGGATGACACTCCAGGGAAGCTGGGTCGACAACATCCCGTCCCACGCCGACGGCTCGCCGTCGTGGGACTACAGCCTCGATGCGATCGGGGAGAACGCCCAGGCGGTCTTGGATCCCCCCTCGATTCGCGGCGAACGCGAGGGCGAGATCATCGAGCTGCTCCCGCCGGAGACGGTGAGTGACGTGTCCTTCCCGCCGTCGGTTGCAGCTCTCATCGCGGGCACCGTCAACGCCATCCGCGCCGGGCGCGAGGCTCCGGTCACCGGTCAGCAGGCACTGGTCACGCAGGTGATCGTGGACGCGATCTACGAGTCGGCCGCGGCCGGCGCCGAGGTGGCGATCGACCCATCGGAACTCGACTGGGCGGTATAAGGCGTCATCCCGGCGGCGTGAGCGTCATCCCGGCGGTGTGAGTGTCATCCCGGCGGCCTGAGGCGTCAATCCGGCGGTATAAGGCGTCATTCCGGCGCCCTGAGGCGTCATTCCGGCGGCCTGAGGCGTCATCCCGGCGCAGGCCGGGATCCATCGTGTTGGAGAATGGGGGGGGGGGGGGGGGGAGTGAGCCGGCGTCGCCGGTCTTGCTGCGCCTATCGCGGAAGCCGCCCCTGACGCGCTCGGCGGTGGTG
>JAPOVS010000059.1 GCA_026708055.1 bacterium
GGAGGGCGGCGTGCGCACGCCGCCGAATCCCGCCGCGCCGCCGTCCTCGACGACCTCGCCGCCGCTTCAATGGAGGGCGGCGTGCGCACGCCGCCGAATCGCGCGGCGGGGACCATCTGGGCGGCGTCGCGGGGGTCGCTTCAATGGAGGGCGGCGTGCGCACGCCGCCGAATCGCTCTGTCAGCATAGGGGGTTTGACCAGGGAATACGCGCTGCGATGCGAGCGGTCCCCGAACTTGGTGCCACTGGACGCTGTGTTCTCAAGGATCTGGCACTCAAAACCCCAGGTCGGTGCCTGTTTCGAGGGCTTGTCACGAGACTAGCAGCCACTGGACCTCTCGCATCGCTCAGACGATTACCGCCTCACCGCTGGGGAGCACAGGCTTGACTCCCATGAACGTGAAGCATTCTTCCCCCCGCGTCCGGGCGGGTCCGAGGTCAACGATCAGCACCCGATCCTCACCGTGATGGATTATATCAGCAAGATCCTGCTGCATATAAAGTCTCTCAACTCCGTCCAGATCACACACGAACACCGAGTACTGGAGCGGGTCTCCATAGCCGCACATGACCTTGTGGACATTGCGGAGACGTTTCGGTTCGCTGATGTCGTATCCGACCAAGTACCGCTGCCGCGCCATCACCCTCCCTTCTGCAATTTGCCTTCTATCGCGTTTCAAAAGGCTTGTATTCAGGTATCTCCCCCAACAATTTGGCAGCCAACAACCTGGCTTGGACCTCGATCACACGGCGATAGGTGATCCGGTATCCGAACTCGGGATGCCCCACCTCCACATCGAGTCGGCGCTCGTATGCCCTGAACACCTTCTTGCGGCCTTCGGCGGTCAGACTGACACCTCCAGCCCGCACAGTGAAGTGACTTGGTTTGATCTCTCCATTGTTGATCAACGTGAGCACTGTCGAATCCGCGACCAGCGGCCTGAACTCCTCCGCAAGGTCAAGCGCGAGTGCTGGACGACCGAATCTGGGTCTGTGGAAAAAGCCCAAGTACGGATCGAATCCAATTGCAAAGGTGGTCGCCGTCACCTCCTTGGTCAAGAGTGAGTAGAGAAACGAAAGCAAACAGTTCACCGCATCTCGCGGTGGCCTGCGATTTCTCCCTTGGAAGCTGAACTCTCGACCTGGCATTGCTTCCGGAGCGTTCAACATGCTCGGCAGATTCATGAAATAGTCTCTCGCGGCTGCACCCTCTATTCCTAGAAGTTCTGGTATCGACTGGGATTCCGCGGCCTTAGATGCCAGCGACTTGAGAGAATCCATGACTCTCTTGTCGACAGGCTGTTTCGCATTTCGACGCAATATGGTTCGGGAGTTGGCGATCTTCGCGCCAACGATCGCAGCAGCGATTCTCACGTTTCCCTGATACGCGTTCACCACCTGACGACGCCGCAACTCGACGTGTTTCGACGATAGGCCAGTGGCCATACCGATGAACATGCCCCCATAGTTGAACCAGCACACGGGAATGTCTCGCGACAGGAACTCTCGTACGGCCTGCGAGGAGATCTGGACGTTCCCGAATAGGCAGACCTGTGACACATCGATCAGGCGCAATGACTTAGCGATCTCGTCGCCTACCTTGATTTCGATACGACCTCCTTTCTTCTTGATCCAGGCACCCTGTTCGGCCACATAGAGCGGGCGAGACTGGAGATCACGCGGCACGAGCCGTCGAGGCGTGTGGCTCGAACGCCCGGACAGCAGATTCACCTCGTCAGGAAGGCATATGCCCACGAGCGAACACCTGGGACACTTCGGGCTGTCCACGAGAGGAGGTGGAGCCTCGCTCCTCGCGGCCACCTCTCGCAGTTCCTCTAGAGCAGCGAGTGTGTCAGAGATCAACTCTTCGTCGAATTCAACATAGATCCGTCGACGGCTCTTGGCATAGTAGATGATCCCTTCGTCGCAGTCGTAACCCTCCTCCCGCAGCAACAGTCCGGCGACACACAGTTGAGCGCGATCGGTGTCCCATGCCTGGAAGGCGATATCAGGCACGCTCCCGCGCTTGTAGTCCAACGGACGAACCTTGCCGTCGTCCCCCTCGATTAAGTCGATGACGGCGGTAAGGCCCAGTCGTTCCGACGACACTGCCACCGATCGAGCCTCAACGAGCACATCCTCCTCTGGACCGGGTGCTGCGCCGCCTCCCTGATCCACGACGCGATGAGTGAAGCGTCCCGCAGCCGTATCTGGATTGTCGGCCCAGAGAACGCTCACCCACTCTAGATAGAACAGACGCGGACAATAGACGAACTCGTTGAGCATCCGGGCCGGGATCAACTCCGGCACTTCCAAGGACTCGGCCGGTTCGCTTCGCCCATCCTTCTCGGCCGCGAGCAAGGCGCCATCTGCGACATCGGCCTCGACAATCGTTGGGATCACCCTCAGACTGTCGCGTACCTGACGCCCGGACTCAAATCCGCGGCACGAACCCGGCTGCGATCCAAGACGGGATTGGACCTGAGTTCAGCCCATCGGTGGTGGAGTTCGGCGCCTCATCCAGGATCTGCAGCGGACCAGATGATCCTGGGCGGCCCGAACGTGCCGTACCCGCCCTGGTCAGAGCGGCGGATCGTGGCTGTCATGATCTGGGTGATCCCCCACGACCCGTACCACTTGCGCTGGGTCTCGAACCTTCTCGTCCCGGCATCGGCGGTTGCGTGCGCTAGAAGCGAGTCGGTCGCCCCGCAGCCTGCCGGGCGTGACCAGAGAGGCCATGTGAAGCTGCCGCCTCGCCGCCACTCACCAGCACACCCGCGTGTCAAAGTACGGTCCCTGCCTGCAAATACGGGATACCTGCTCAGGCCCAAGATGGCTAGCGCTTCGGCGCCCGGGTTCGTGAGCTTTGGATTCAACGTATTGTTCGTTGGGTCGGCGGCGGTGAGCGCGTAGGTCCGATCATCCGCCACGTCCCACATGAGCGAACTCAGCTGGCTGGAGTACTGCCACGGGCCGACGAGACCATTGACGACATCGTCTCGCGCAACGCCCTCCAGGATGTCCCGGGCAATCGAGAGGAACCGCTGTTGACCGGCCGTGAAGTAGAGATCGGACGGCTTGGCCACCGCTCCCTTGCTGCTGTCGAGGCTCCCCTCGGCGACCAGCGCAGCCGGTAGGGAGCAGCCTGGGCCTCCCGATAGTGAGTAATCCAAGTATCGCCTGATGTCCTCGGGCTTGAACTTGGCGTCGCCCGCCGCCTTGTCACCGAAACCTGGTGACAAGGCGGGGCTGTTCGCCCACTTCGGGAAAGTGCGGAGAGCCTGCTCGACGATTCGATCTTCCGTGAATTCGATGTCCACGACAGCGCGGGGCATCACATCGTCGGTCCACCAGAGCCGCGGTTGCTCCGGCTCGTCGAGGAACAGAACCTGCACGCCGAGGGCTGCGAGGAAACCGAGGGGGTTCGCGCCTTCGAGGCCGGTGAGATGTGTTCCGTCCATCATCCCGCCTCCCGCTCGCTCTGCCGATGATCGGCGAGCCGGAAGGTCGCCTCGAGCCAGGCCAAGCCGTGAGACCCGTATCGGTCGGAGAGGCGCCAGAAGCGATCCGCCGCCTCGAGCGCCAAGGGCGTGTCCGCGAGGTCGGTAGAAGCGTGCATCTCGTGACCATCATGGGTGTACCGCAATCCCTGTGGATCGTCGTCAGGGATGATCGGCGGAAGCGGTCGCGCCCAACCGTGGTGGGTGGCGATCAGGTGCAGGACCAGGTCCGGATCGTGCGCCTCCTCGAGGATTGCGGGATTCGATTGCACAAGGGCGACACTCGCCATCTCGTGGCGCATTCCCTTGGGGTAACGCCGCACCCGCGGAGCATCCGGGAGGGACTTGGCGAGCGGCTCGTCGAGCATTGCCTCGCGGACCGGATCCCCGCCGACGAGTTGCAACTGAAACCGTGGGTCCACCTTGCCGAGATCGTGGAGCCGCCCCGCCAGCCGTAGGTCGTCGCGGAGGTCCGGAGCCAGGCCCAGCGCCTCGGCAAAGGAGGCGGCCATCTCGCCGAGACCGTTCATGTGGTCGCGCAGCGTCGTGCCGGTGCCGGTGCCGGAGACCGACTCGTCGGAACCGTCGAGAGTGGCTGCGTCGACGGCGGACCGCTCACCGCGCTCAACGAGAACCAGGTAGTCCTCTCCGCCGCCGTTGGCACCGACGAGGTGCATCCGGAAGCCGGAACTCAGTCTGCGAAGCACGCGGATCTGCCAACCGGGGAGATCGTCCTCCTGATCGAGTCGCCCCTCGATCCATGCACTGATCCGATCCCGCGGTATGTCGATCTCGGTCTCGCTGTCAGGAGTTGGGGCGTCATCCAGCAGTCGGGGGTCGAGGCGCAGCGTCGCCCTCTTCCCGTACTCGACCTGGGCGGCGTCTCCAAGGTCGGCGACCTCGTCAACGTCGCCAGGGTCCCAGTTGAGACCGCTCAATCCGCCCCAGGTCGGATCCACGACGAGCACGTCCCCAGGTCGAATCTCGTTGAGAGAGATGGATTCCGGACCGGTCCCGAACCCTCCCCACCGCACCCAGCCGTCTGCTTGCGTGACGACAGATCCGTCTTCTTCGAACTCCTCGAGGGTGCCGGCGTCGGCGACGGGAACCTCTTTCGGATGCCGCGCCAGCCATGCCTTGACGGCTCCGACCGGCACCTGAAGGAACTCCGCCGGCCGCGGCGGAACGAGTCGCAGCACCTCCGGCGAACGGTCCCAGCGCCAAACGACCGACACATCAGCGCTGACGGAAGCACCGAGCCCATGAAGGAAGGGCGCAACGTCGGACTGGACGATCGGCTCCGGGTTGGTCTGCGCCCAAGCCTCGATGTGTGTGTCCAAGAGCAAAGGAGCCCGTTCCGGGGACGCCGACGCTTCGTCGGGGAAGTCGTCGAGGTCAGCAGATCGGGGGCCGACGTCCAATGATGAGTTGAAGCCGACACGTCTCTTGAGTTCCTCCCAGGTCGCACGGACCGACTTCCCGTAGACCAGATCGACGTGCTTCGGCTCAAGAGTCGAGCGGACGCCGAGGATCCACGCCTGCGCGCGAGAACCGCTCCGCTCTTCAAATGTGCCCCGCCGGTCGAGGCGGCCGAAACGCTGCCTGAGACTGCCGATCGGCGCGCACTCGGTGATGAGCGCGTCGAAGCTGAAATCGGCGCCAACCTCGACGGCCTGGGTGGCGACGACGAACGTAGGGTCGTCCGACAAGTGGTGGGAATCAGGATTGACTAGCTGGCTGATGTCGGCAATGACCTCGGCGCGGTCCAGGGGCCGCATCCGTCCGGTGATCAGCCACGACTCGTAGCCGGCCTCGCGTAGGGCGCGGTGGACCTCGCGGGCGCTGCGAACCCGGTTCACGATGACACCGACACTGCTTGCCTCCGGGGGGATCGCCTTCTTCGCAAGCTTGGTGACCTCGACAGGCAGTGCTTCCTCCGCGGGCTGGCGAGCGCCGCCCACCGGCGACAGCACGGCGCTCTTCGAAGCCTCGACGCGTTTCCGAAGTGTCTCCGAGGCTGCAAGATCGGCCTCGATGAGGTTGAACCGGGTTGCCGTCGAGGCGGTGGGCGTGGCTGACATCTCCACGACTTGGAAGCGATGCGGCAACGACGACGCACTCCTGCGCCGGTTGACTGCGGAAACGGTCTCGGCGAAGGGGCGGCTGAGGTGCACCTCGTCGAGGATCACCAGGCAATCGTTACCGGCGAGACCGGCGTGGATCGGTCTCATTCCTGCACTGACCCCGTATCCGCGGAACAGCAGACGCGATCCATATTGATCGACCGTCGAGACCACCACCCACGGGAGGTCCGGGCGCAGCGCCCACGCGCCGTCGATGGGGATGCCGCCGCGCAGACACGCCACCCCGAGGAGTCCATCGACCGCGCCGCCAACAGCGCCACCGACGGAGGCCAGACGATCCTTCATCCACCGCAAGGCCGGCGTCCTCGCTTCGGCAAGTGCTCTCTGGATGGTCTCGGCCCGCTCGTATGTCTGATCCACGATGATGCGACGGTCCACGACGAACACGACGCGCCGGGGGAACCGCTGCGGATCGACCGCGAGCGAGAACACAGCAGTATCAAGAGCGGCGGTCTTGCCGACGCCCGTCGGCAGATCGATCACCTCCGGCCATGATCCGGTTTCGAGCACCTGGCGGGTGAGTCGGACCTGCCAGGGGAACGGCTCGACACCGTGGACCTCCCGGAACCAGGTCGAGAAGTCGAACTCACTCATCGCCGCCGTCCTCGATGTGTGAGGGTCGCATGAGCCCGAGACCGACGTACCGACCGCCGCCGAGTGCCAACGGACCTTCCAGCGGCCGATCGAAGGTGACCGCGACGTGAACGAGCCGTCGAGCGACCGGCTCACCATTGGAGCCACGCTGGTGGAACGCCGGGAACATGAATGCCGGCAGCGCGCCAGCAACGAACGGATCGAGCGAGACCACGACGTCAGCCGGCTCCGGAAGCCCGACGTGGCGGCAGGAATCGATCACCGCTTGCTCGGCGCGACGCCAAGCGGCCCCTCGAGCCGACGCCGTACCGCCGGTCAGCCGGCCGGGATGCGTGGGCAACGCGACCGGTATGACCGAGACCCAGCGTTGGGAAGGGCGACGCCAAGGCTGCGGTCGCAACGTGACAAGGGCGCTGGAACCGATCAGGCGTTCCATCTCAAGCACTCCGTTAGGCCCGAACGTGAGAGACAGGGGACACGCGGCCTGCTCCCAGACGCCCATCGCCCGCAGCAGCGCACGCTTCGACTCGCCGTCCACGCTGTCGGGCACGCCGATTGCCACCCCCATCAGACGTCCGTCCGCATGGGTGTGGCCCACCCACGGCAGGGCGAGGAAGCCAACGTGCGCTCTGGTCGACGGCCCACCGCCGGGTTGGTGTCCGCTCAAACCCTCCGGCAACGGATCCGCGGCATAGCGGAAGATCGCCTTGCGGAGGGTCGTCGCGATCTCCACCGCCCTCGTCGCCGGGAAGTTCCGAGAGCCGGGCCGGAACTCGAAGACCAGCCACTCGCCAGCGGTATCGGCGCGGAGACACTGCACGCCGTCCGTCGCGGCGGAGACGGCTCGATAGCGAACCGGAGCGAAGGGCAGCGCTCTGGGTTTGACGGCCTTGTGCTGCTCGTGGGCACGCTCGAGGGCGACCAGCTGGCCTCGCCGCACCGAGCGCATGACCTTCAGCCCGTCGCCAGGGACGTACGTCGGTGCCGGGGGATCCTCCGTCAGCCGGCACGACACGAGTGATGAGGAGTGCCCCAGCCGCGCCACTCGACTGAGCAGCCGGTCAAGTGCCGACGCGAGATCCTGAGTCGGATCCGCCGACCAGACGTAGGTGACACGAGGTTCAGCCGGGGTCACCGAGGGGAACCAACGCTCCTGCTTGCCGCGCCCTCCGGGCAGTAGCTCAAGAGCCGACTTCACATTCGTGCTGCCGGCACCAGCCACCAACGCCGAGACATCCCGCTGGCGGCGAATCTTCGTCTGGATTCCTCGGACCGCCCGGGTGATCTCGCCCTCGGACTCGAACAGAGCATCGGTCAGGGCGTCGCTGAGCTCCTCAATGCTCTCGGCGCGCTTCCGATATGAGGACGGGGCGACGACAGATGCGTCGTTGACCGGCACGAAGTAGCTCACGACTTTGCGATTCACAGCGTCGGAGGCAACGATCGCCGGCGGTGGTTGGGCCTCCAACCATTCGAGTGCTGCACGCTCGCCCGGATCGGGGGCGTCCGCGTCCGCCCATGTGGCAACGAGCGCCGAGAACACGCGCGCCGGATCGGGCGGCCATTCGTGCCGACGCCGGTCGTGGTGCGCGGTCGCCACGTACCGACGGGTCAGAAAGTTGACCTCAATGGCGAGCATAGCTCACGCCCCAGGCTGCTCAGCGTGGCTCACCTTGCGGCTCCTGCGGATCAACTCGACCAACTTCGGGGCTGGCTCGAGGCGGATCTCTTCGGTCTCCCAGCCGAGGCCCAAGCTCGCGGCTCGTTCCGCGGCCGTGCGGAGAATGAACGCGGCCGTGCTCCGATCGATGTCGATGACTTCGGGCGCCGAGCCGTCCCGGCCCACCAACTCGATCCGCGGAGGGTGCTCGGGAACCAGCAGGCAACGGGACCGTAGGTCGTAGTCCATCTCGTGTTGGAGGACGATCGCCGCCACGCCCAGTGCCGCGATGGCCGTACGCGCCGCTGCCTGCGCCTCGCGGCTGCGCCCAGCGAAACGCAGTCGCCGGAGAGCCGCCAGTGAGATCACCGTCGTCTGCACCGCTGCCGAGATGGTCACACCACCCGCCAGAGCATCGATGGTGGGAGTAACGTTCCCGTGGTTGATCTTCGAGGGAAGGCCCGCCGTACCCTCTCCGCTGCCACGATCCGCCAACTTCGGTTTCTCCTTCGAGTCTTTCTCGGCCTCGTCCGGGTCGAACGTCCACACCTGATCTGCGTCCGCGTGGTTGAACGCCCTGTCTGCCTCCTCGAGCCGCTCGATCTGCAGCGGATCGATTCTGCTCCCGACCTTCTTGCCGATCTGCGCATCGAGCCCGACGATCTCGGACACGTACGCCCGCTGGAACTTCGAACCCAGCCCACCCTTCGGCCCGGTGGAGTCCCACATGCCGAACAGGAGAGCCGACGGACAGTAGCGGAACAGTGCCTTGGCATCGCGGGGACTGGCGTCCGTGACGGCGCGCCCGAGGTCGGACAGGCGGAACAGGGTGCCCCCCAGCAGTGAGTCCCTGAAGATCGCATCGGCGAAGCGGTGAGGGGCCTCCAAGGCGGTCAGCCGGCCGACATCCGCTACGTCCTCAGCGGCGCTGAAGTCGACGTAGGGCACGGGAAAGCCCAGTTCGCCCGACTCCCACCCGTCGAGCAGCGCCAACTCGGCCCGGTTCGCCTGCGACGCCACCGAGTCGAGCAGCACCGTGGTAACGACTCGGTCGTCCAGCTGCCGTTCCTCGATCACGTACTTGTGCTCGGCGCGTCCCTCTACCGCATACGACGGAGGGAACACCTTGTCGCCCGGCCCCCCGGCAGGTTGCAGGCGCGTCACCGACCGCAGCGCTACAGAGCCCCCTGCCGTCGCATCTGCGAGTTTTTCCAAGGTCAAGTCAGCCATGTCTTCTCCTCCATCGAGTCCGTCGCTGACAGTGATCAACTCAGTGACCACGATCGAATCGACACTCTACGACGGGGGTGTGACAGTCTCGGTTCGGCGGGCGATTGCGAGTGGCCGTTCGCGCACGGTCCAGTGGGGCGGCCGTCCCGACTCGTCGTGCCGAACGCCGGGTCGAAGGCCTCGGCGATCACGCGCGGCGCCGGGCGGCTCCGGCTCGCTAGCTGTCGCCAGCGGTGGTACCATATGTGGTATGAACAAGACGACGGTGTACTTGCCCGACACCTTGAAGCAGGGCGTGGAGCGGTTGGCGCGGCAGCGGTCCTGCTCGGAGGCGGAAGTCATACGCCAGGCCATACAGGACGCGATCACGCGGCCCAAGCCCCGCAGCGGGATCATCCCCGGTGACAGCGCCTGGGCCGAGCGGGCGGATGACTACCTGGACGGATTCGGCGAGCGATGATCGTCGCCGACACCAGCGGGCTCATCGCCTTCTTCAGCGAGTCCGGTTCACAGCACGAGGCGGTGACGGCTTGGATCGGCGCCCACGAACCCGTGATGGTGGTCTCTCCCTACGTCCTGGCCGAGGTGGACTATCTGGTCGCGACCCGCAAGGGTGTGGAGGCCGAGTTGGCCGTGCTGGCGGAGCTGTCGGGGGGCGCCTACGAACTGGCGGGGATGGACGCGCCCGACGTGGTGGCGGCCCAACGGGTGATCGAGCGCTACCGGGACCTCGGCATTGGTCTCGCCGACGCCTCTATCGCCGTGCTCGCTCAGCGCTACCGGACTCGCACCGTCCTGACGCTGGATCGGAGGCACTTCGGTGTCATGCGCCCGCTGGACGGAGGCACCTTCACGATCGTCCCCTGATCAGACCTCGAGCATGAGGGTGACGGGGCCGTCGTTGGTGAGTTCCACCTTCATCTCGGCGCCGAAGGAGCCGGTCGCCACCGTTGCACCCAGGCGCCGCAACTCGGCGACCAGTTCGTCGATCAGCCGTGCCGCCTCGTCGGGGGCGGCGGCGTCGATGAACGACGGGCGGCGGCCCTTGCGCGTGTCGCCGTAGAGGGTGAACTGGCTGACCACCAGCACTTCACCGCCCACCTCGGCGACCGACCGGTTCATGTGACCGTTCTCGTCGGCGAGGATCCGCAGGTGCCAGAGCTTGGCGGCCAGCTTGACGGCGCTGTCGTGGTCGTCGCCGTGGGTCGCCCCCACCAGGCAGCACAGCCCCGGACCGATCTCGCCGACCACGCCGTCGTCCACACACACGCGAGCCTCCGTGACCCGCTGCACCAGCGCTCGCACAGGCCCAGCCTAGACGTGCGTTCCGGGGGGTTGCCCTCGATGGTGAAGGCTGAGGGCTCCAGCCGAGCGCGCCGCGCGCAGATCGCGCCCGCGTCGGGGGGATCGATGTTCCAGCCGGGCGCGCCGGGCGCGCCGTCGGAGGTCAGGTCATGGGCGGTTCGGGCAAGGGTTCCAGCCGGGTGCGCCGGGCGCGCCGTCTCAGGGATTCATCAGCTCCATGGAGGTAACCGCCCGCCGGTGGGCGCGAACCGGCTGACCACCAGTACCTCGCCCGTGTCGATTGGGGGTACCCTCACGACCCGGCGCGTTCGACGGACCGGTGCCAAGCGTTGTGCTCCTGTGTCGCATCAATGCTTACAACTCGCTTCTCGCGGTATGTGTTTTCTGATTTTGCGGCACATATATGCAATATTTTGCGGTAGATATCTATTGTTTTTTGGGGTATAGATGTGTTATCTTTTGCGGTATGTCTTTGACGCACCTCACGCCGACCGGATATCTGCCCCGCGTGGTCGATGCGCAGCTGGACCACATGCTCCGCACGGCACCCGCCGTCGTCGTGGAAGGCCCCCGGGCGTGCGGCAAGACGTGGACGGGCAGGCGCTTCGCCACCAGCGAGGTTCGCTTCGACGAACTCGAGACCACACGGTTGCGGCTGGAGATCGAACCGGCGTCGTTCCTTGCGGGCACGACGCCGCGGCTGCTCGACGAGTGGCACCTGGCCGGCGGACTGTGGAATGCAATGCGCCACGCCTGTGACGACAGGGCCCTCAACGGCCAATTCATCCTGACCGGCTCGGTGAGGCCCACCCGCAACCCTGTCGACCACAGCGGAGCGGGGCGCGTCGCCCGGCTCCGGATGCGCCCCATGTCGCTGTTCGAATCGGGCGATTCCACCGGCGCCATCTCGCTGGGCGGGCTGCTGGACGGCGACCCGTGCGCCGCCGACGCCGCCGACCATGGCATGGCGAACGTCGGTGGTGAGAGCCGCACCGGCGGGCGCGGGTCCGGCGTCGGCAGGATCGCCGAATTGGTGTGCCGCGGCGGACTGCCCGGATTCATCGCGTTGGATCCGCTCGATGCCCGGGACCGGGCGCACGACTACCTCCGCGACATCGCACGGATCGACCTCAGCACCAACGAACCGGCGACGCACGATCCCGCGAAGATGCTCGCGCTGATGACCTCGCTTGCCCGCAACGAGGCAACGTCGGCGTCGGCCAGGACGCTCGTCGCCGACACCGCCAACGCCGGAGGCCCCGCCGATCGGGACACGGTCGGCCGCTACATCGACCGGCTCGTCGAGGCGTTCATCATCGAGCCTCTTCCCGCCTGGTCAACGCACCTGCGCAGCAAGGCGAGCTTGCGGGTCAAGCCCAAGCGGTTCTATGTCGATCCCTCCATGCCCGCCGCCGCGATCAGGGCCACGCCCCGAGGCCTGCTGGACGATCCGGCGACGTTCGGCCTGCTCTTCGAATCGCTGGTGCTACGCGACCTGCGGGTGTACGCGCAATCCTTCGGCGCAGAGGTGCGGCACTACAAGGACAGCGCCAACCACGAGGTCGACGCGGTCATCACCCGCGGTCACCGCGACTGGGCCGCTGTCGAGGTCAAGCTCGGCGGTCCCGTCCTGATCGACAAGGGCGTCGGAACTCTGCGCAAGCTGCGCAAGAACGTCGACACCGCGCGGGCCGGCGAACCGCGCCGCCTCATGGTGATCACGGCCGGCGGCCGGGCATTCGAGACCAGAGACGGCATAGCCATCGTGCCCATAACCCACCTCCGGCCCTGAGATCGCCCCGACGCCGGACCGGAGGCGCTTCGGCGTCATGCGCCCGCTGGACGGAGGCACCTTCGCTATCGTCCCCTGAGCGGACGGGGCTGCGGGGATGGGTCCGTGGCCGTCGCCTCCTCGGAGTGGCTCAGCCAGTGCGCCCAGCGCCTGTGGGGATGTGGCGTACGATTGATGCCATGCCGCTCGCTGCGTTTCCTGCTGCGCCGACCCTGGACGACGCCCGGCGGGCCGCGGAGGCTGTCGCCGGCGCGGGAGCGTCGCAGGTGCTGCTCGAAGATCTGTCGACGAGATGAAGCGACTCTTCGAACGTTACGAGTCGCTCCCGACCCGGTTCGCGCTGATGGCCGGCACTCCCCGGCGTGCCTGCCGACGTACGGCGAGCCCGGTGTCACACGGCAGCGTTACGGTGGGGTGATGTCAAGCTCACTCGATCTCAACGGCTTGAAGGCCGCGGCTGCCGAGTTCGCCGAGTCGCTTCTCGGCGCGCCGATCCCCGAGTTGTTCGGCATAACAGACGGCAAGGCGCTGGGCACTTGGGTCGAGACGAGCTTCAACGAGTTCCTCGCAGCGCAGTACGCGTATGGGCCTGGAAACCCAGCTCGCGGCATCGACTTCCCGGAACTGGAGGTTGATCTGAAGGCGACATTCGTCAAGCAACCGCAGTCATCGTGCCCGTTCCGTTACGCGTCGCAGAAGATCTTCGGGCTGGGTTACGACCTGCTCGTGTTCGTGTACGAGAAGACCGACACCCACGAGACCCAGTCTGCGGCGATCGATGTTCACCACGCGCTGTTCATCGACCGGTCAAGGACCGGCGACTACCAGACGACGAGGGGAATCCGCGAGATCCTCGACCGCGGCGGGAATATCGACGACCTCGTGGCCTTGATGGAGGACCGAAATCTGCCGCTGGACGAGGTCGGTCGCATGGCTTTGGCCGAGCGAGTTCTCAGCGACCCCCCGACACAGGGCTACGTCACGATCAGCAATGCCCTTCAGTGGCGACTTCAGTATGGCCACGCCATCACGAACGCAGGAGGGGTCGACGGTGTCCAAGACCTCGTCTCGTAAGGAGCTCGGCGACTTCCAGACGCCTCGGGAACTCGCGGTCGAGTGCGCTCAAGTCCTAGCGACGATCCAGCATGGAACGCGCCGGGTACTGGAACCGACATGCGGCGAGGGGAGCTTCATGCTCGCTGCGGCCTCGGTCCTCGATCCGTCCATCGAAATGCTAGGAGTTGAGATACAAGCCGCCCATGCCGACGTCGCGCGCCGTCTCCTCAACTGCTCGGCCACCGAAGACGTTACGTGGCGAGTTGAGGTGGGCGACATGTTCCGGCACGACTTGGGCAAGCTTCAGTGGGAGATGGATGGGCCACTGCTGGTCCTCGGGAATCCGCCATGGGTCACGCTGTCCGACCTCGGCGCGATGGACTCAATCCAGATCCCCGACCGCACGAACCTGCGTTCCGTGCGGGGGATCGATGCGCTTACGGGTGAGTCAAACTTTGACGTCGCTGAGTACGTCTGGATGCGGCTGCTCACCGAGTTGCGTCGAGAGGAGCCGACGGTCGCGCTCCTTTGCAAGACTTCCGTCGCACGCCGCGTTCTCACGCTGGCAGCCCACCTGGATCTACATGTGGCTGATTCGTTCCTGTGGCGCATCGACGCGAAGAGGTCGTTCGGGGTCGCAGTCGACGCCTGCCTCTTCGCCGTGCGGCTCGATGGGGCGAGCCACAACTACCGATGCCAGGTCTTTGAGTCACTCGATGCACGCTGTCCGACGAGCACGATGGGATTGGTGGAGGGTGCTCTTGTTGCCGATGTGGACGCTCACGCGGCGTCGCGGCAATATGACGGGTCGTCGCCAGTCGAGTGGCGGCAAGGCGTCAAGCACGACTTGGCATCTGTCATGGAGCTTCGAACTGACGAGGGCGGCAAGCTCCACAACGCGCTCGGCGAGGCCGTCGAGGTCGAACACGACTGGGTGTATCCACTCCTCAAGGGCTCAGATGTGAACGCGGGTCGGGCCCCGGAACGCTACGTGATCGTGTCTCAGCGGGCGCTGGCAGATGAGACGAGGAGCCTCCGACACACATCGCCCAGGCTCTGGAGCTACTTGCAGACCCACGCGGAACGGTTCGCTGCCCGCAAGTCGTCGATCTACCGAAACCGAGGGACCTTCTCAATGTTCGGCATCGGGCCCTACACATTCACACCATGGAAGGTCGCAGTGTCGGGCCTGCACAAGGCCCCGAGGTTCCAGCTCGTAGGTCCAAGCGAGGGCCGGCCCGTCCTATTCGACGACACGTCGTACTTCCTGCCGTGCGAATCAGCGGCCGAGGCAGCCATCCTTCTCAGCGCGCTGACGAGTGAAGCCGCAACCCTCCTCCTCGAGTCGTTGCTGTTCACTGACGCCAAGCGACCCGTGACGAAGAAGCTGTTGCAGCGCATCGACCTCGCTGTCATTCTTCGCCACGACCGTGGCGGAGTCGAGAAGGAGGCGCAGGCCGCTCTCCAAAAGGTCGGTCTGCACCTGGATGCGACGGCGATCTCCCGAGTAGCCGACCGACTCTTGCAGCAGTGGGGCGGGGCTCAGGATGCGCCGTCGCTCTTCGATGCCGGTGACCTCGTGACGCACGAGCCCGCCGGCGTCCACTGACCACAGCCAGGGGCGTGCTCCGGCGCTCCCCGGTGGCCCACCGGTCTCGGCGGTGACTTCGGCCTGACGGTCGGGCAGTACGATTGGCGCCGTGCCGCTCGCGACGTCTCCTGCTGCGCCGACCCTGGACGACGCCCGGCGGGCTGCGGAGGCTGTCGCCGGCGCGGGAGCGTCGCAGGTGCTGCTCTTCGGGTCATTGGCGCGGGGCCGGCAAGCGCCGGAAAGCGACATAGACCTCGTGGCCATCTTCGACGACCTCGACTACCCGACCCGGTGGGCGAGGAAGTCCGAACTGCAACGACTCGCCGGCGAGGCCGCCGGGTGCGACGTGGACGTGCGCGTGACCGACTGGCCCGAATGGGCAGTCCGCAGCGAGGTCGTGACGACGTCGTTCGAGAGTCGAATCGCCCGGGATGCCGTCGTCCTGTGGTCCGGCGAGCCGCGGGGAGTCAACTGGAACAAGGAGATCGGCTTGCCGACAACGAACGAGGAAGAAGCGGCGGCGTCGCTCACGAACGCCTGCGAGGCGCTGGCCATCATCAGCGGCCAACTGCATCCACATCCAGACGAACAGTCTGCGCTCGACGAACGGGACCCCGAGGAGTACGTCGCCCTGCTCGCCACGCGGATGCGGAGCGTGTGCAGCCACGCCCAGGCAGCGATGGAGAACTCGCTCAAGGCGATGATCCATCGACGCGGCGCCGAGCCTCCCCCGCGCACTCACCAGCTGGCGATCCTCATCGACGGGCTGTCACCCGGAGACCGCGCCGCCGCAGAGGCCTGCCTCGGGGATCTCGCGCTGCCGGACGTTTCGCTCTGGCGGCAGCAGGGCACCTATCCCGGCGACTTCCCGGAGACGCCCGTCGAGGGTCTCGTCCCCCTCGCCTACCGGATGGCCACCGCAGGCGCCCGCCTCGGCCAGCACACCGCCGACAGCATCGCCCCCGCCGGCGAACCGGCCACCTCCGACGGATCTCCCGCGGCCGGAGGCATCGCTCGCTCACCGACCGCCGCAGCCGCGGCGGACCGGGCGAGGCGGTACGCCGGGAGGATCCTCGACATTCTGGATCGCTGGGATCCGGCCGCGCCGACCCCGACCGCCATCATGGGCCGACCGCCTCCCCCCGAACCCCCCGCATCGCCCCCAGGGCTACCCTGACCCCTCAACCCCTTCCGCCCAGGGACGACCTCCCCGGTCGTCACGGCTGGACGGTGCCGCCCGGCGTCGGCTCCGGGGATGGCGCGTCGAGGGCGGCCAGGAACTCGGCGAACTGCCCGAGCGGTACGACGTGGCCGGCTGTGCGGTGCTGGCGCTCGGCGCCGCCGTACACGACGGCCTGCGCGGTGACCTCCGGCAGGGTGCCCGCGAGCCGGGCGGGAGCGGCGAACCAGTCCGAGGCGACGGTGCGCCCGGACTTGATCTCGATGGCGGCCAGACCGTCGCCGGCGGGGTAGAGCAGGTCGATCTCGAACCCCTTGTGGTCACGGTAGAAGGCGAAGTCCGGAAGGTACGCGGTGGGGCCCCTGTTGCAGCGATGCTTGACGGCCTCGACGACAGCGGCGTTCTCGAACAGGGCGCCTCGTAGGGGGTGGCGGACGAGCTGGTCCGCAGCGCTGATCCCCAGCAGGTAGGCGGCCAGGCCGACGTCGTGGAAGTAGAGCTTCGGCGAGCGCGTCAGACGTTTGCGGATGTTGGTGTGGAGAGGCCGGAGCCGGAAGACGATGTCGCTGGCCTCGAGGACGGCGATCCATTCGGCCGCCGTCGGGTGCGACACGCCGGCATCGGCACCGAGACTCGTCAGATTCAGCAACTGGCCGACGCGGCCCGCGCACAGCCCGGCGAAATCCCGGAACCCGCTGAGGTTGCGGATCCGCCCGATGCGGCGCGCGTCGCGCTCCACGTAGGTCTCCCAGTAGGCGCCGAGGGCCTCGGTGGGGTTGAGGCCCTGATCGTGGATGCGCGGGTAGCAGCCGGCGTAGAGGATCTCCTCAATCCCTTCAGAGGTGCCGGCCCGCCGGCACTCGGCCAGCGAGAACGGCAACAGCCGCAGCAGCGCCGTGCGGCCCGCCAGCGACTGGCTCACCGCCCCGGTGAGGCCGAACTGCTCGCTGCCGGTCAGCACGAACAGGCCCGGCCGGGCGGCCTCGTCGCCCAGCACCATCAGGTACGACAGCAGGTCGGGCACACGGTGGACCTCATCGAGGACCGCGCCGTCGGGGAACTCCGCCAAGAACCCCCGCGGGTCACGCTCCGCATAGGCGCGCACCTGGGGATCCTCGAGGTTCGCGTAGGCCAACTGGCCGAACGCCGACCGGCACAGCGTGGTCTTGCCGGACTGGCGCGGTCCGGTCACCGTCACGAACGGGTACTGGCCGAACAGTCGCACCAAATGCGGCGCGATCTCGCGCTCGATCATCGCCTCAGCCTACCCTGTTGGGCGCAATCTGTAAGTACTACTTACGATTTGCACCCGTCGAAGGTGCTGAGGGGTGGTCACTGAGCGGGCCCCGATCGG
The DNA here is from genome assembly GCA_026708055.1 of bacterium. Lineage (NCBI taxonomy): Bacteria > bacterium. The sequence continues at coordinate 17,407 of JAPOVS010000059.1, forward strand.
GCCCCGCGGCGTTCGAGACTGTCTGAAATACTATATTATTTTACGTCTTTAGTTGTTATTCTAATTAGTTTTCAGTATAGTGAGTCCGCCCGGTCGAGGCCAGGCGGTGAGGGTCTGGTAGTGTCCGGCGTATGCGTGGAGGAGTGCACCAATGAGCGCGGTGACCGCCGGGCGTCTCGGGTTGGACGTGGACTATCCGGAAGGGGAACTGGTGCCCGAGGGGGACCTGCAGCTGCGCCGGCGCATCGAGGTGGTCGTGGCGCTGCGCCACTGGCTCGCCGAACAGCGCCCCGACGCCGCCGGGTGGGTACTCAGCGACATCAACGTGTACTACCGCGAGGGCGAACCGAAGGCGGTCGTGGCTCCTGATGTGGCGGTCGCCTTCGGCGTGAACACCGAGGCCGTCGCCGGGGCGTCCACCTACAAGGTCTGGGAGGCGGGCGCCGCGCCGTGTTTCGTGCTGGAGATCGCCTCGCCGGGCACCTACCGGACCGACGAGCGGGACAAGCCCGCCACCTACGCGGCGCTCGGGGTACAGGAGTACTGGCGCCTGGACCCCACCGGCGGGGAAATGCTCACGCCGCCGCTGCTGGGCAAGCGTCGTGCCGCGGGGCGCTGGGAACCGATCCCCACCAGCATCGCGGCGGGAGGCGCAATCCGCGGAACGAGCGACGTTCTGGGACTCGAACTGCGCTGGCAACACCCCAAACTGCGCCTCCTGGACGCCGCCACCGGGCAGTGGCTCCTCGACCCCGACGACCTCGCCGCGGCCCACCGCGCCACCCGGACTCGCGCTCAACGCGAAGCCGACCGCGCTCAACGCGAAACCACGCGAGCCGACCGGGAAGCAGCCCGAGCCGACCGGGAAGCAGCCGCGCGGCGGAGCGCGGAGGCCGAACTGGCCGCCCTGCGGCAGCGCCTCCAACCGCCCGACGCGACACCCCACGGGACCGGCCGGTAGCAGGGGCGGCCGAAGACCTCAACCGGGTCACCGTCGGCTGCGGAGCCGTGGAGGCACCGGAGCCGGAACCCGGACTCGAACCCGGACCGATGCCCGCACCCGTCGCGATGAATGCGCCATCGGGGGACGTTGGACCCATTCACGGCGGTCGCGGGCGCACGATCCACTCCGCACGCTGTGTGCACCGTGCCCTCGCCCAGTGGGCGCGCTCGGACTCACTCCCCCTCGCACGGCCGGTACCGTGAATCGATGGCCGTTCGCCAGTTGCTGACCGACGTCGTGATCGTGAACGGCGACGGGGTGACCGAGCCCTACGAGGGCGACGCGCTGATCGACGGCGACCGCATCCTGCAGTTGGGCGATGTGGCACCGAGCGCGGCCGGCGGGGCGGAGCGGACCATCGACGGAAAGGGCCGGGTGCTGGCGCCCGGGTTCGTGGACACGCACAACCACGGGGCCCTCGGCGGCACCCGCATCGGCGAGCACGGCATCCCGATCACCTGCGAGATGGCCCTGCGGGGCGGCGCCACCAAGCGGATCTGCGGATCCGACGGGCTGTCACCGGCACCGATACCGTCGGCCCAGCGCGACGAGTACGCCGCCCAGCTCGTCCCCCTCGACGGGTCGATCGGCGAACCGTGGTCCTGGTCGACGGTGGCCGAATTCCTGGCCTGGCACCGCGGGCGCTCGGTCACCGACATGGGCATTCACCTCGGTCACAGCGCCGTGCGCCGCGTGGTCATGGGGAACCTCGACCGCGTGGCCGACGACCAGCAACTGCGGGACATGTGCGAGGTCGTGCGCCGCGAGGCCCCGCTCACGCTGGGGCTGTCCACCGGGCTGGTCTACAACCCGGCCGTGTATTGCGACCGCCGCGAGTTGACGCTGCTCGTCTCGGCCTTCAACGACGTCAAGCCGGGGGCCCTGTTCCCGCACCTGCGCTCGGAGAGCGACGAGATCGTGGCCGCCCTGAACGAGGTGCTGATCCCCGCATTCGAGGGCGGCGGCGGCTACTGCAACGAGCACAGCAAGATCGCCGGCCGCCGCAACTGGGACAAGTACAACAACCTCATCGACCTGATCGAAGAGGCCGCCGACTTCATCCCGACGATGGAGAACATGTACCCGTACCCCGCCGGCAGCACCACCGGTGACGCCATCTTCCCCCCGGAAGTGCGCGCCGGGCTCCGGGAGGAGTTCCTGGCCCGCCTCGGCGACCCGGCGGCGCGCCGCAGCGCCTACGAGCGCATCCGGGGCGACACCACCACCTGGGACAACTTCGTGGACTTCTGCGGGGGCCTCGACGGCGTGCAGATCGCCGGCGTCCGCGCCGGGGTCGGCGACGAGTTCCTCGGGCAGCGGCTCGGCGATGTGGCGAGGGCGGCGGGCCGGCTCGACCTCGACTCCTTCGCCGCGCACGAGGCGGTCATCGACTTCTTCGTGGCCAACCGGGGCGAGATCACGATCATCACCCACTACGGCAACGACGCCACCGTCGAGCGGTTCTTCCGCCGGCCCAGCATGGCCATCTGCACCGACGGCCTGATGCCCGGGCCGGGCCAGAAGCCACATCCCCGCTCCGTCGGATCCTTCCCGAAGGCGCTGCGCATGGCCCGGGAGATGGGGATCCCGCTGCAGGAGATCGTCCACCGGATGAGCACGCTGCCCTGCCGGTTCCTGGGGCTGGACGACCCGGTGCTCCGACCCGGCGCCGACGCCTCGATGGTGCTCTTCGACTGGGAGAACGTGCGGGAGCGCAACAGCTTCGAGGAGCCGATGATCCCGCCCGAGGGAATCGACGCCGTGTGGCTACACGGCGAACTCGTCTACGCCGACGGCCGCTTCCATCCTCCGAGCCCGTTCGGCGGCCGGATCCTGACCTCGCCGGGCCACCCGTCCTGAGCGGATCGACCCGACGCCACCCCGGCTCGGGTGAACGGGCCGAACAACCCGCCGTGGGCGGAGACCGGACCGCCCGCCGGTGGGTTCCGCCCCTTGCCCGACCGGCGGGGATTCGCAGAATCGCTCGGCAGTCCCCTACCGGCGTGCGGTGAGCAACGACCTCCAGCGGGACCAGTCGAGCGGCTGGAGCCGCCCGGCGAGCCGGTACGCCACGGCGGCCGCGCCGAGCAGGATGATGCAGATCAGCCACACCCACCGGTAGGAGACGCCGATGTCGAGCAGGGCGCCGAAGGCCACCGGCGACAACATGGTTCCGAGGTAGTAGCCGCCCATGGCCAGTGCGGAGCCGCGGGCCGCCGCCGCTCCCGCCCGCTCCACGACGGCCGCGTTCATGGCACCGAGGCGGGCGGACTGCAGAGACATCGTCCCGACCATCCCCACGATGGCGGCCACCACCCCGAAGGATCCTCCCGCCAGGATCAGCGCGATGAAGCCGCCCATGGCCAGGCACAGCACCATCACCAGGCGGAGCCGGTAGAGCACCAGGCCGAAGATCGCCCACATGACCCGCGACCGCGCGGAGAGGATCACGACGAGCCGGGCCCGGAACTCCGGCGACACCCGGCCCGAGAGCAACACGATGAGGAGTGTGACCGCCACGCCGATCGCCGCGCTCACCCCCACCAGTACGCCGGAGACCGCCGACGCGAACCCCAGCGACTCGTCGAGGTACGGCACCGACAGCAGGTAGACCGGCACGGTGGCGAAGACCATGAGCGCGGCCGCCACGGGGAACCAGCCGAAGTAGCGCGGCAGGTCGCGGGAGGCGGTGCTGCGGCCGGCGGGACGGTCGTCGGGCAGCATGCGCCACACGGCCAGCGCCGCCAGAGCCCCTCCCACCGCCAGAGCTCCGTAGAGCCAGCGCCAGTGCCAGCGATCGGCGACCCACGGCCCGAAGGCGGCCAGCAGCGCCAGGAACCCGGGGACGGCGGCGGACTTGGCGACCATCGCCGCGGTGCGCCATTGCGCCTCGATCGAACGCTTCACGACGATGTTCGTGCCCACATTGGTCAGCGCGTACCCCAGACCATTGAGCACGCCGGCCACCAGCAGGACCGCATACGAACCGGCCGCGGCCGCGATGGCAGCGGCGACCGCCACGAGCGCCATGTCTGCCAACACGACCCGGCGGGCACCCCAGCGATCGGTCAGCCGCGCCGCAGGACCCATCGCCAGCCAGGTGCAGCCGTAGTTCACGCTGGACAGCAGGCCGACCTGCCAGTAGTCGAGGCCCAGATCGGCCCGCAGGGCGACGATGATGAAACCCGGCAGGAAGCCCACCGCCGAGCCCAGTGCCATCGCCACGACGCTGCCCGACGCCGCCGCCAGCGGCCGCCGGTGGTTCTGCTCGCTCACCGGAGCGCACCGTAACCAGTCGTGGGCACTGCGGTCCACCGTCCTCGCCTACGTGTTCGTCGCGGACACGGCGGCCGGCCTGCTCACCGATCCGGCCCTGTGAGCACCCAGCGGATCCCAACAGGCCGAACCCCAGCCGCTAAGACCACTAGCGGATAGGCTCTGACCAGGCGCTTTGCAGTCGACTGCAGCGGCGCGAATCGCGTCGCCGGAGCCTGGATTCCGGCCCCGGATCGAGTCCGGGGCAGGCTCTTCGCCGGAATGACGGGAGTTCGCGGATTGGAATCCTCAGTCGGTGATGGCCGCCTATCCGCTAACGCGCTAAACCAGCACGCCCAGAGGGACGGCGGCGATCCGGTCGCCGACGCGGAAGGCGGTGGTGCCGGGATGGACCACCAGCCCGGCTCGGAAGGCGTCGCCGAGCCTGTCCCGCAGAGCCGACAACTGCCGGGTGTCAGCACCGTCCACGGACTCAGCCAGTTTGGCCTCGAAAGCGAGGACGCCGCCGTCGGGGAGGTCGGCGACCAGATCGATCTCGTGGTCGCCGCCGGCCGAGCGCAGGTGACCGAAGCGCCACGACAGGCCGAGCGCCTCGGCCGCGGCCCTGATCTGGCCCACCACGACGCTCTCGAACAGTTCCCCGAGGCGGGCCCGGCGGCCGCGCAGGACCTCCGCCGTCTCGTGGTGGTCGGCGGCCGCCAGCGCCGGATCAACCAGGTGCCGCTTGGGCCGCCTCGTGAGCCGCTTGAGCCGGTTGTGGGACCATCCCGGGAGTTCCTCGATCAGTCCGAGGCGGCTCAGCAGGTCGTGGTAGGCCTCGCCGGTGGCCTTGGCCACTCCCGCGGCGTGGTGGATGGTGGCGTGGTCCGCGGTCGTGCCGACCACGGCGCCGTAGGCCCGCAGGTAGTTGCGAAGCTTGCCGGTGTTGCGCACAGTCGAGGTGATCTCGGACAGGTCCCGGGCCACCGCCAAGTCCAAGTAGGCCCTGAGCGCCTCGTGGTGATCGGACCGGCCCATTCCGAGGTAGCCGGGCAGCCCCGACTCCACCGTCGGGGCAACCTGCTCGGCCGGCGACAGCGGCGACCGGGCGCCGCGCGCCGCCTCGATGCCGTGCTCGGCGAGACTCGCCAGCGCCACCGCAGGAACCTCGCCCCGCCTCTCCGACAGCGTCATCGGCCGCAGCCGCAGCGGAAATATCCGGCCCGCGCCGGTATGGATCTCGGCGGTGACGGCGGCACGGGACGAACCGCTGAGGATGAACCGCCCCGGCGACCGGTCGTCGTCGATCATCCGCCGCACTGCGTCCCACACCTCCCGAACCCGTTGCCACTCGTCGATGAGCACCGGGCTCGGCAGCGACGCGCACACCGCCTCGGGATCGTTGGCCATCTGATCGGCCGTGGGCGGATGATCCAGCCGCAGCGTCGCCGCGGCGAGCCGCTGGGCGGTGCTGGTCTTGCCTGCACCGCGCACGCCCTCGACCAGGCAGGCCGGATGGACCTCGAGCAGGCGGGCCAAGTGCCCGTCGATGTGGCGTCGTAGATAGTCCATGCATAAAAGGCTAGTAGACAATCCATAATATGGGTAGAGCGTTCCTCCGACACTCATAGCCGCCGATCAGGGGGCTCGGGCGACGGCCGGGCCGGTCCGCGAAGTCGGCCTGCATGGCACCGATGCAGGCGAGCTGCCTGTGGTGCGGGGAGGGATGGAGGTTACCGGGCGCCGGGGAAGCGGATGGCGGCGGACGGGACGGGCGGGGACGTTCTCGGTGTGGGGGTTCCCGGACTCCGGGAAGCGGCTCAGCTGCCGTCGTCCAGGTAGCCGATGACCTCCCCGACCGGGATCATGTCCTCGCCGGCCGGATGCACGATCTCGGTCAGCGTGCCGGCGGCGAGCGCCTCCATCTCGATGACGATCTTGTCGGTCTCGATCTCGGCGAGGGGCTCGCCGCGCCGCACCGCACCGCCCACCTCCACCAGCCAGGACTCGATCCGCCCCTCGACCATGTCGTAGCCCAGCTTGGGCATGTGAACCGGAACGCGCATCAGGCGCGGACCGAGCGGACCGCGTCGGCGATCCTCGCCGCGCTGGGAATCATGGCGTCCTCCAGCGGCGGGCTGTGCGAGATGAGGATCTCGGGCATGCTGACCGCCACCGGCGGCGCCGCCAGGTCCGAACCGTCCGTGGCGAGACGGGAGATGATGGCGGATCCCCAGCCGCCGTCGTGGTATTGCTCTTCCGCCACGACGAGGCGTCCCGTGCGCGCCACGCTCTCGGCAACGGTTGCCATGTCGAGAGGGCGCAACCAGGAGATGTCGATCACCTCGACGTCGATGCCCTCGGTGGCCAGGGCCTCGGCCGCCTCGAGGGATCGATGCACCATCAGCAACGACGCGACGACCGTGACGTCGCTGCCGGGGCGTACCACGACCGCCTTGCCGACCTCGGCCAGTCGGTCGTCGCCGCGCACCAGCGGGCCCTTCCGCAGGTGCATGGCCTTGTGGTCGAACACGACGACGGGGTTGTTGTGGGCGATGGCGGCGCGCAGCAGTCCGTAGGCGCCCTGCGGGGAGCCGGCCACGGCGATCTTCAGGCCGTAGAACTGCAGGAACCAGGACTCGCCGGTGCTGGAGGTCTGGGCGCCGAACCGGCCTCCCCCGCCGCCGCTGGCGCGCACGGTGACCGGTGCCGAGGTCTGCCCGCCGGACATGAACCGCCAGCGCGGCAACTCCATGGCGATGGCGTCGTAGGCCGTGGGCAGGAAGTCGCTGAACATGATCTCGACCACCGGCCGCAGTCCGGTGAGCGCCATGCCCAGGGCGATGCCGCAGAAGCCGTTCTCGGCGATGGGCGTGTCGAAGACCCGATCGGCGCCGTACTTCTCGTAGAGCCCGACGGTGGTCTTGAACGGCCCGCCGGCCTTGGCGATGTCCTCGCCCAGCAGCAGGACCGTCTCGTCGGCCGCCATGGCGTCGTCGAGCGCCAACCGGATGGCCTCCCGGTACGTGACCACCTCGGCGCCGCCGGGCGCCGCCGCGGCCTGCACGCCGGCAGACGGGGCGTCAACAGCCGGGGCGTCAGCAGGCGGGGACACGGCTATCGGCCCGTGGGAAGGCCCGGGGCCTCGAGCGCCCGCAGGGCCGGGGAGTCAGTCGGCGAAGACATAGCTCACGGCCTGATCGAGCGTCGGCCACGGTCCCTCCGCGGCGCGGTCGGCCGCCTCGTCCACCTCGCGCTGGAGCCGCGCGAGGATCTCGTCGACCTCGCCGGAGGCGCCGATGCGCTCGGCCAGGATGGCGATGGGGTCGCGTTCCTTCCAGGCGTCCAGTTCGCCCGGCGGCCGGTAGGCGCCGGGATCGGTGCGCGAGTGGCCGCGGTACCGGTAGGTCTGCGCCTCGATGAGCGTCGGCCCGTCGCCGGCGACCGCCTGCGCCCGGGCCTGCGCCACCACATCGTGGACGGCGATCGCGTCCTGGCCGTCCACGACCGTGTGCGCCATGCCGTACGCCGTGGCCCGGTGGGCGATGGGGGCCGCCGGCGGCAGCGCGGTGGAATCCCGGAAGGGCGTGTACTCGCCGTACTGGTTGTTCTCGATGCAGAACACCACCTGGGAACGCCAGAGCTGCGCCATGTTGAGGGCCTCGTGGAAGGCGCCGATGTTGCACGCCCCGTCTCCGAAGAAGCACATGGCGATGCGATCCTCGTTGCGCAGGCGGGCGGTCATGCCCGCGCCGGTCGCCACCGGGATGCCGGCGCCGATGATGGCCGGCGAGCCGATCATCCCGAGGGAGGCGTCGATCACGTAGCTGGAGCCGCCCATGCCCCGGCAGGCACCCGAGTCCCGCCCCATGATCTCCGCGAAGAACGCCTCGAGATCCATGCCGCGGGCCAGGGCGTGGTGATGGCCGCGGTAGGTGCACAGCAGCCAGTCGTCGGCCGTGAGCGCGCCGATGGCGCCCACGGAGGCGGCCTCCTGACCCTGGCAGAGGTGCACGGTCCCCGGCACGAGGCCCTGCATGTAGATCTCCATGACCTTGTCCTCGGCCAGGCGGATGAGGACCATCTGCTCCAGCCAGGAGCGCAGGACCGCCCGGGACGGCGCTGTCACGTCACGCCGCCTCGGCGACGGTGCCGGCCGACGGCGGGCTAGTGCTCGTACTCCTCCATGAGCTCGACGTAGTTGCCGTCGGGGTCCGTGCAGAAGCAGACGCTGACCGAGCCCTCGGTCAACTCGAAGTTGACCGGCCCGGAGATGAACGGCACACCCTTCGCCTTCAGCTCCTCCACCGCGCCCGGCAGGTCGTCCACGACGAGGGCGAAGTGGCAGGACCCCACCGAGCCCATGGGGGTGATGTGCGTCCGCCCCTCGGGCTCGTAGTACTCCAGCAGATCGATCAGGACATCGGGGCTCTCCGGCGCCAGCAGCCGGGTGGACTGCGCACGGGCGCCCTTCAGCCCGTTGGCCTCGTCCACCTTGTCGCCCTCGAGCTGGTGGTTCTCCGCCAGGCGCAGTCCCAGCTTGCCCACGTAGAACTCCAGCGCCCGCTCGGTGTCGCTGACCGTCACCGCCATGTGGTCGAACGTCTTGACCTTCATGCGCACACACTCCTTGTGATCGTGCCGGCGGCAACGTCGCGCCCGGCGGCCCGAGGCGCTGCCCCCCTCCCTGGCGCGAGCATAATGCCCGCATCCGAGGGGCTGCTGAACGATCGGCGGCACAAGCCGCTGGTTCCGTCGGCCCTGGATTCCGGCCTGCGCCGGAATGACACTCGGCGGCAGCGGCGCGGTGGCCTACATCGCCGTGAGACCGCCGTCCACGAGGAACACGGAACCAGTAGTGAACGAGGACTCGTCGGCGGCGAGGCGCAGCACCGCCCCGGCGACCTCCGCCGGAATGACACTCGGCGGCAGCGGCGCGGTGGCCTACATCGCCGTGAGACCGCCGTCCACGAGGAACACACTGCCGGTGGTGAACGAAGACTCGTCGGCGGCGAGGTGCAACACCGCCCCGGCGACCTCCGCCGGGTCGCCGATGCGGCCCAGCGGGTGCATCGCCTCCAGGTCCGCCAACTGCTCGGCGCTGAGGGCGTCCAGCATGGGTGTGCGCATCGTGCCGGGACAGACGGCGTTCACGCGGATTCCCTCGGCGGCATGGTCGAGCGCCATGCAGCGCACCAGACCGATCACGGCGTGCTTGGAGACGTTGTAGGCCACCTGTCCCTGCTGGCCGATGACGCCCGAGGCCGAGGCGACGCAGACGATGGATCCGCCTCCCGAGCGGGCCATGGCGGCCACGGCGTAGCGCGAGCACAGGTACGTGCCCTTGAGGTTGACCGCCATGACCCTGTCCCACTCCTCCTCGGTCACCTCGCAGACGGTGCCGGCGCTGGCAATCCCGGCGTTGTTCACGAGCACGTCCAGGCCGCCGAACCGCTCCACGGCGGCCTCCGTCAGGCGCTCGGCGTCAGGGGCGGAGGTGACGTCGGCCTGCAGCCCCAGCCCCTCGCCGCCCGCCTCGACGATGCGCCGCGCCGTTGCGTCGGCGGATGCGCCGTCCACGTCGGACGCGACCACCCGGGCGCCTTGGCGGGCGAACAGTGCGGCGATCTCGGCCCCGAAGCCCCGGCCTGCGCCGGTCACGATGGCTCGCTTGCCCTCCAGTCGTCTCAACGTGGCCTCCCCTCCCGGCGACGCGACCGGGCGTCGGCCAGGTAGTCGTCGAGCGGGTAGCTGCAGCAGATCGGCGAGTAGTCGCCGAGCATCGTGCCGAGGGCCGGCTCGGCCTGCGGCCAGTCGTAGCGATGCGCGTCGAGAGCCCGCAGACGGTGGGGGCAGACGACGACCGGGGGAAGGCTCATCGAGCCCGATCCGGGCGGGACATGAAGCGCTCGGCACCCTCGGCGAGTTGGCGGGCCGAGGGCTGCATGGCGTGCACCCCGCCGTCGACCATCAGCACGGTTCCCGTGATGAACGACGCCTCGTCGCTCGCCAGGAAGAGGACCGCGCTCGCCACCTCCTCGGTGGTGGCCAGGCGGGCGAAGGCGGTCTGCGCCGCGTAGGGGGCCACGTTCGCCGGCGGGGTGTGGGCCATCATGTCGGTGCCGCTCATCCCCGTGGGAGCGACCACGTTCGACCGGACACCCCAGTCCCGGCAGTCCTGGGCGATGCAGCGGGCCAGGCCGATCACCCCGTGCTTGGAGGCGTTGTAGTCGGCCTGATTCTCGTTGGCCACCACGCCCGAGAGCGACGACACGAACACGATGCTCCCGCCGCCGGTCTGCTCCCGCATCCGCCGGATCGCCGCCTGCGAGCACAGCAGGGGACCCTTCAGGTTCACGCTCATGGTGCGGTCCCAGCCCTCGGGCGAGATGTCGAGCACGTGGCTGCCGGCGCCGAATACGGCGGCGTTGTTGACCAGGACGTCGAGCGAGCCGAAGGCAGCGACGGCCGCTCCCGCCATCGCCTCGGCGTCCGCGGCGACGGTGACGTCCATCTCGTGGGGGACGGCTCGGCCCCCGCCCGCCACGATCCCCGAGGCCACAGCCGCCGCGCCGGCGCCGTCGATGTCGGCGATGACGACCCCGGCCCCCTCGCCGGCGAGTCGCCGGGCGACAGTTGCACCGAGACCGCGGGCGGCTCCGGTGACCACGGCCGCTTTGCCCGCAAATCTCATGGGTCAACCTCCCGCTTCGGCGACGTGCGGCTCCCAGTCCCACGTCTCGATGTTCTGGCGGATGCGGCCGAGGAACAGGGCCGCGGTGGAGCCGTCGAATGCCCGGTGGTCCCACGAGAGCCCCAGATGGCCGATGTGGTGCACGGCCACGCTGTCGCCGCCGTCGGGGCCGGCGACGACCGTGGGGCGCTTCGCCACGCCGTCGGTGGCCAGGATCGCCACGTTGGGCAGGTTGATGATGGGCGCCGACATGAACGAGCCGAACGAGCCGGGGTTGGTGATGGTGAAGGTGGACCCCGTCACGTCCTCGGGGCGGAGACCCCCCGAGCGGGCCCTGCCGGCCGGCTCGTGGATCCGGCGCGCCAGTTCCACCAGCCGCAGGCTCCCGGCGTCGGGCACGACCACGACGATGAGACCGGCCCGGTCGAGATCCACGGCGATGCCGAGGTTCACCTGCTCGTGCAGCGTCTGGGTGCCCTCATCGAAATCCACCCGGCTGTTCACCTCTGCGAAGGCCGCCAGCGCGTCGATGGTCGCCAGCGCCACGAACGGCAGGTAGGTGAGCGAGAAGCCCTCCCGCTCCCGGAAGCCCGCCCGGTGCCGGCGGCGCACCTGCTCCAGCGCCTCGTAGTCCACCTCCACCGACGTCCAGACGTGCGCCGCGGTGCGGCGGGACTCGGTGACGTTCTGCGCGATGCGCCTGCGCAGCCGGCTCAGGCGAGCCGTCTTGGGGGCATCGGGCCCGTCGGGACCTCGCGACGCGCTCACGGGTCGGCCTCGAAGCCAGCAGCGGTGATGGGTCGGGGCGGCGCCGCGTCCGTGTCGCCGGGAGAAGGCGTGACCGGCCGGCGACTGGATTCCGGCCTACGCCGGAATGACGAGGAGGGACGCCGGAGTGACGAGGAGGGCAGTGGGAATTTCGCCGCCATTGTCATACCGCCAGGGGCAGGCGGGCCAGGCCCCGCTCGGTGGAGATGTGGAGCCGCTCCGGTTCGCCGGCCAGGCGGAAGTGGGGCACCCGCTCGAAGATCACCTCCAGAGCGACACGCCCCTCGAGGCGGGCCAGCGGCGCCCCCACGCAGCGGTGCACGCCGTCGCCGAAGCCCAGGTGGCGGCGGGGACGGCGGAACACGTCGAATCTGTCCGGATCGTCGAACACCCGCGGGTCGCGGTGCGCCGCGGCCAGCAGCATCATCACCCGGCTGCCCGCCGGCACGACGCGGCCGTGCATCTCGACGTCGCGGGTGGTGATGCGGGACGTCCACTGCACGGGCGACTCGTAGCGCAGCAGCTCCTCCACGGCGTCGGGGACGGCCTCGGGCACAACCGCCAGCCGGGCCTGCTGATCGGGGTGCTGCGCCAGCAGGTACAGGCCGTTGGACACGAGCGCGCTGGTCGTCGTATTGCCCGCCAGGTAGATGATCAGGCACATGGCGAACATCTCCTCGGCGCCGATGGGCTCGCCGTCGATCTCGCCGGTGGCGAGGCTCGAGATCACGTCGTCGCGCGGCGAGCGCCGGCGGTCGGCCACGAGCTCACCCATGTAGCGCCGCAGTTCGTCGGCCGCGGCAGTGGAGACGTCGTTGAACTCCTCTGTGCCCGAGAGCGCCAGGAGCATGTCGTGGGCCAGTTGCCGCACCGTCGCCTCGTCGGACAGCGGGATGCCCATGAGTTGGCAGATCACCAACACCGGCAGGCGTTGGGAGAAGTCGCCGGCGAAGTCGCCGCCGCCGTCGGCGCACAGCCCGTCGATCAGTTCGTGCGCGAACGCCCGCACCAGCGGCTCGTAGGCGCCGACGGCAGTGTTGGAGAAGTGGTGGCTCACGAGCCGTCGCAGCTGGTCGTGGCGGGGCGGGTCCATGTTCAGGATCTCCGGGCCGATGGTCTCGGAGAACCCTGGCTCGATGTTGACGCCCGCGGCGCTGGAGAACGTCGGCCAGTCCTTCAGCGCCGGCCGCAGATCGCCGTAGCGGCACAGGGCCCAGACGTCCCGCGCCGGGCTGTAGTAGAGAGGATGGTCGGCCAGCAGTTGGCGGTAGTAGGGGTACGGATCCTCCTGCACATGCGGCGCCAGCGGGTCATAGCCAACGGGATCGGGCGCCAGCGGGTCACAGCCAACAGGGCCGGGCGCCGGCGGGTCACAGCCGACAGGGCCGGGCACCGGCGGGTCACAGCCAACAGGGCCGGGCGCCAGCGGGTCACAGCCAACAGGGCCGGGCACCGGCGGGTCACAGCCAACAGGGCCGGGCACCGGCGGGTCACAGCCAACAGGGCCGGGCACCGGCGGGTCACAGCCAACAGGGCCGGGCACCGGCGGGTCACAGCCAACAGGGCCGGGCACCGGCGGGTCACAGCCAACAGGGCCGGGCACCGGCGGCGGCCGATTGACAACCATGGGGCGCAAATTAGACTGCGCAGCCGCGGGCAGCACAACGATGCCCAGGGGGAGATCCGTTATTCCGCACTGCGGGTCGGCGCGCTGTCGGCGTCCACACCACTTGGCGACACTACGGCATCACCGGATGACCGTTCGGAGCCATCAACAGGAGGGGAGCGACCTGATGGGTCACACAACCAGACGTACTTCGCGGTTCGGGAGGGGATTCAGTCTCCTGGCCGCCCTGATCGCCGTACTGGCGCTGCTCGCAGTGTCGTGCGGCGACGGCGACGACGGCGATGCCGCACCGGCTGCGCCGCCCGAGCCCGCACCCGCCGCACCCGAGGCGGCACCGGCGGCACCGGAAGCCGCAGACGAGGCGCCCGCGGCGGCGCCCGAGCCTGCACCCGCCGCCGCCGATGAGCCCGAGGAGGAGGTCGCCCTCACGCAGGCCGACGGCGACGCCATCGAGATCTGGGTCGTGGGATCGGTGCTGAACAACCCGTTCTGGGACCTCATCCAGAACGGCTCGCTGGCCGCCGGGGAAGCCCTCGCCGACGCCAACGTCACCTACATCGCTCCGGAGGACTTCAGCCTGGCCAACGTCAACGAGTTCATCGTGACCGCGGTCGCGGCGGAGCCGGACGCCATCCTGGTGGACTACCGCACCGCCGAGTACGAGGAAGCGGTCATCGACGCCCTCGACAAGGGCATCGAGGTGCAGTTCTACAACAACTACGTGGGCAAGGACTCCGACGATCCTCGCGTCCGGCGGCTCTCCGGCACGCCCGTCGGGCTCGACAAGGCCGCCGCGGCCCGCCGCAGCGCCGAGCTGTACCTCGAGCACGTGAGCCCCGGCGACCAGCTCGCGTTGTTCAACTCGCTGCCGGACTCGCCGGAGCACCTCGAGATCCAGAACGCCTACGTGCAGGTCTTCACCGACGCCGGCTGGAGCGAGGGCGACCTCGACATCGTGGCGCTGCCGGGCCTGGATCCGGCCCCGAACTTCGAGGTCATCAAGACCTACCTGGCCGCCAACCCCGGCACCCAGGGCATCGTCACGTGGGACACCACCTCGGGCACGCCCGCCGCGCAGGCCAAGGCCGACGCCGGCTCGGACGTGCCGCTGGTCATGTGGAACCTCGACCAGACGGTCATCGAGGGCGTCAAGGACGGCAACGTCCAGCTGAGCCTCACGCAGCAGCCGTTCCTGCAGACGTTCTACGGCGTGATCTCGGCCTACATCAAGGTGAAGTTCGGCTTCATCGACCCGCCGGTCATCGACCCGGGCACGCTGATGGTCACCGCGGACAACGTCGACGAGGTCGAGGCGCTGTTCGAGGCCGGCTACGCCGGCTAGGACGGCCGCACGGTCCATCCTGTGGGGGTGCGCGCCCGGCGTGCGCCCCCACACGCCCTTTTCGCCACAGGCTCGTCGAGCACCCAGGAGACATCGGCGTGACGCTCCGCTCCCGCCATCGGTCATTCCGGCGAAGGCACGTCCCGGACCTCGATCCGGGCGCCTGCGCCGGACTCGATCCGGGGCCGGAATCGGTGGGTCGGTGGATCCGGCCGGGGCTCCGGCACACCGGCCGGCAGACTCATAGGCCGACGCCTTGAGCGGCTCCCGACCGTCCACGCTCCTGCGCGCCGGTCAGCGCGTTCTGGGCCGCCAGGAGTTCGCGCCGCTGCTGGCCGTCGTCATCCTGTTCTTGGTCTTCGAGTTCCGTTCGGGCGAGGTCGGCTTCTTCAGCAACCCCGACCTGATGAGCTCGGTGGCGGCGCTCACATCCTCGGTCGGGATGGTGTCCCTGGGGGTCACCGCGCTGATGATCTCCGGCGAGTTCGACCTGTCCGTCTCGGCCACGTTCGCCCTGGGGCCCGCCATCATGGGCTGGCTGATGCGGGAGTGGGGCTGGCACATCCTCGCCGGGCTCTTCGTGGGCCTCGCCATCGTGGCGTGCATCGGCCTCATCAACGGCCTCATCACCACCTACATCGGCGTCCCGTCCTTCATCGTCACGCTCGGCATGCTCTTCGCCGTGACGAGCTGGAACCGCATCATCCTGGGCGGCTTCCCGGTCGACCTCATCGAGGAGGAGGGAAACGTCAAGAAGATCCTGGGCGCCGACATTCCCGGCTCGCCCATCGCCGCGCCCTTCGCCTGGATGGTGGGCGTCGGGATCATCCTGGCCGTCGTCATGTGGCGCACCCAGTACGGCAACTGGACGTACGCGGCCGGGAAGTACGGCGGGGGCGTCGCCCGGGCCATGGGCGTTCCGGTGATCCGGGTGAAGCTCACCAACTTCGTGCTGGCCGCGCTGCTGGCCGGGTTGGCGGGCATCCTGCAGTTCGCCGACTTCGGGTCCTCCAGCGTCGCCTCGGGAATCGACATCAACCTGCTGGCCATCGTGGCCGTGGTCGTCGGCGGCACGTCGCTGTTCGGCGCCAAGGGAACCGTCATCGGCTCGATGCTGGGGGCGATCATCCTCGGCTCGCTGAAGGTGGGGCTGATCGTGATCAAGGTGCCGTCGGAGTACTACCTCGGCCTCGTGGGCGTGCTGCTGGTGGTCTCGGCGGGCCTGAACGCCCGCGTCGAGGCGCTGCGGCGCGGCGGCACGCGGAGCACCCTGTTCGGATGAGCACCGCAACCGCCACCCCCGTCGTCGAGTTGGTGAACGTCACCCGCCGCTACGGCAAGAACTACGCCGTGCGCGACGCCAGCCTGGCCATCCATCCCGGCGAGGTCGTGGGGCTGGTGGGCGACAACGGCGCCGGCAAGTCCACGATCGTCAAGATGATCAGCGGCTACATCGAGCCGACCGCAGGCACCATCAAGGTCCGGGGCGCCCCGGTGCGGTTCGGGTCGCCGCGCCAGGCCCGGGCGGCGGGGATCGAGACCGTCTACCAGGACCTCGCCATCGTGGACGAGATGGCGCTCTGGCGGAACTTCTTCCTGGGCCAGGAACTCCACCGCAGGATCCTGGGCGTCCGCTACCTGCGGGTCGCCGAGATGGCGCGGATCTGCGACGAGCACCTGGCCGACGTCGGGCTCACCTCCGTGGAGTCCTCGCACCAGACGGCGGCGACCCTCTCCGGCGGCGAGCGCCAGTCGCTGGCCATCAGCCGGGCGATCCACTTCGACTCACAGCTCCTGGTGCTGGACGAGCCGGTGGCGGCGCTGTCGGTGCGCGAGACCCGGCGCGTCCTGGACGCCATCGGCGCGGCCAAGGAGAACAACCTCGGCGTCCTCTACATCGACCACAACATGGACCACGTGCTCCCCGCCGCCGACCGCATCGCCATCATGCACCGCGGCACGATCAGCCGGGTGGTCAACAGGGGCGACCTCACCGTCGACGAGCTGGCCGACGCAGTGGCCGAGTCCGGCACGGCGGACGCCGAGTCCGGCGACTGACCGGCCGCCGGGGGCGTCTCCACGGGCGGGCGCGTTCATCGCCGTCCCCACCACGCAGGCCGGCCGTACGACGACGCCAGAGCCCGAGCAAGCTCGGCCATTCCCGAAACATAAGGCCATCTTTCGGGATAATGGCGGAATATCAGTCGATTGAGGAAAGATTGCATTATCGCGGTGCCGCTGCCCCATGAGCCGCACCGGCCGACACGGCGTGGGGCTCTCGGCACGTCCGCCGCAACCCCATTCGCCCCGACAAAGATAATCATATCTTTACCGAAAATGAGCTTGGTGGCCGTTATTCGGAAAAGATAGTGTTATCTTTGACGCATGGTCAGAGGAACCCGAGGCCACGAGATCCCTGACGAGATCCCTGAGGAGTCGACCGCGAGCGAGTTCTGGGGCCGGTTCGGCCGACTCGAGCACTCCGGCCTGGACTTCAAACGCGGAGTCTCCGCGGGAATGCTCGACGCGATCCCCGCAATGGCCATGACCTCCGGCGGGCTGATCATCCACGGCGTAAGCGATGACCGCACGATCGTCGGATGCCCACTCAGTCAGAACACTCTCGACCGGATCTCGCAATATGCGCACCAGTGCGACGTACCGGTGGATGTGCGTCCCATCCTCGTCGACGGCGTGGAACTCACCATCACCGTTGTCCCCGAAGTGCCCGGACGGATCGTAACCACACCGGGCGGCCGGCTCCTGCGGCGCGTCGGGGGCGACTCGCAGCCCATACGAGGCGACGCGCTCGGACGTTTCGTGCGAGCGCGGCTGGAGCACTCCGGCGAGGACGAGGTCCTCCGAGGAATCGCCACGGAGGACTTCGACCTGGAAGCGGTCAACCGAGCGCTGGCGGCTGACGGTCGCCACCGTGTTCGCCTGTCCGAGTTGACGAGAGCCTTCGCCGATCTCAAGGTCGCTCTCCCCACCGAGCAGACGGCGGGCACTCAGGTGCTGGCGGCGGCGGCGGTCCTGTTCTCTGTCGACCCCAGGACACACATCTCCCGGGCAGCGGTGCAGCTCGCCCGCCGGACCGGCGTCGGTCCGGGGCCGGGCCCGACCCGAGCACGCGCCGAAGTTGCCGGGCCGCTCGACACCGTCGCCGAACAGTGCCTTGCTTTCATCGCCGAACACACTGGGCAACACGAGGTCGTCACCGGCCTGAGGCGGGAATCCATCCCGGAGTACCCCGAGGAGGTACTGCGCGAGGCCGTCGTCAACGCGCTCGCCCACCGCGACTACGGCCTCGTCGGGAGCACCATCGACATCACCATCTGGGACGACCGCCTCGAGGTCATCAGCCCGGGGCCGCTTCCCGGCCACATCACCGTGGACAACATGCGAGCCGAGCACTACAGCCGCAATCCCCGGATCATGCGGGTACTCAAGACACTCGGGCTGGTCGAGGAGTACGGCGACGGGGTGGATCGAATGTTCCGCGAGATGGAGTCCCGGTTGCTGGAACCGCCGTCGTTCAGCGCGACCGCCGACTCGGTGACTGTCACGCTGCGGAATCGGATGCTCGTCAACGTCGACGATCAGGTTTGGCTCCAGTCGCTGTCGGGTATCCAGATGACGACCGAGGAGCGCCGCGCCCTGGTTGCCGCAAACCGCGACGGCTCGGTCACACCCCGACGCCTGCGAGAACTGATACCGGACGCTGACGTCGGCGCGGTTCTTGCGGCGGCGACCGCGAAGGGCCTGCTCGTCAGAACTGGGGCTCGCGGCGGTTCTCGCTACGTACTGTCCGACGAGGTCGTCAGACGCGTCGGGAGCACCTCGATCGCAGCACGAGACCGGCAGCAACAGTCGCTGCTCGACAGGATTCGCCAACGCGGCAGCATCTCCGTGGTCGAAGGGGCGCAGCTACTCGATGCGAGAATGCAGGTCGTCCGGGACCTCCTCAACGGACTCGTCCAAGCCGGCGTCCTCCGCGCAGAAGGGCGGACTCGGGCAAGGCGCTATTACGCAGCCGATGACGCTATTGTTCCGAAAGATAAGGTTATCTTTCGGGATAAAGGCGGAATATCAGTCGATTGAGGAAAGATTGCATTATCGCGGTGCCGTCACCCCATGAGCCACGCCTGAACGCAGTGACTCACGGGGTCTCGCCGCGCGGGTGGTCGGACTGTGGACTCCGGTCCACAATGGTACGATGCGGAGGCGGCATCGACGGACGCTCGAACGAATGCGGTCGACACCCACGCCAGCAGACCTCAAATGGCAGGAGATCGAGTCACTGTTGACCGCCATGGGAGTCAGGCTGGTCGAGAGAGCGGGTTCCAGGGTGCAGTTGGTGAAGGGAACCGACTCGATCGTCGTGCACCGGCCCCATCCGCGGCCCGAGACGCGGCGAGATACGGTCCGCGACATCGCCAGGTTCATCGAACGCGTCGGAGAAGGCTGATGCTGGAGTACAAGGGTTACGTCGGCGAGGTGGTCTACGACGATGAGGCCGAGGTGCTGCATGCGAGAGTGATCAACAGCGGCCCCTATCCCGTCGCGAACGCCGAAGCGGCCGACGTGGAGGGCATCAAGCGAGAATTCCGGAGATCGATCGACGTCTATCTCGAGGGATGCTCCGAACTCGGCATCGATCCCGTGCGGCCGTCGGCGGTACCACTGCAGACCCGCGCGAGTTGACGGCTTGCAGAGACCGTCGCAGAACACGGCAGGCGGCACCGTCGAGCCCGTACACACCCACGACCGCTATCGAGTGTCCGATCGAGAAATCGCGGTTGGCGCGTGTGAACGGGCGGGGTGCCACATCCCTCTTCCGCGTGAACGCCTGCACGCATCCTCGTGCGAGCGTCGTCCTAGGACTGGGAGCGGGCGAAGTCCAGTGCCTCTTCCCAGGTGGCGCCTCTGGCGATGAGGCGGCGGTACTGCATGACGTGGCGGGGGCGGTTGAAGCCGAGGACGGCGACGATGCGCCCGGCGCGGCCGTAGACGGCGGCGAAGCGGCGCTCGTCGGGCGAGCCGGCGACGACGACCACCTCGTCGTCGGGGCCGGAGCGGCCGGCGAGTTGGATCTTGCGGTCGTACTGGTCGCTCCAGAACCACGGCACCGGGGCGAACGGCGCCGCGGCGTCGCCGGCCAGCAGGCGGCGGGCGGCCGCCGCGCCCTGCTCGACGGCGTTGTCCCAGTGCTCGACGCGCATCGACTGCCCGAACAGCCGGTTGGGCCAGCGGGCCACGTCGCCGGCGGCCACCACGCCCGGCGCCGCCAGGCAGGTCTCGTCGCACACCACGCCGTCGTCGATCGCCAGCCCCGAGCCCGCCAGCCACTCGGTGTTGGGCGTCACGCCGACGCCGACCACCACCACGTCGGCGTCGAGGCGGGCGCCGTCGCTGAGGACCACCTGCTCCACCCGGCCGGCGCCGGTGATCGACGCGACGCCGACCCCGGTCCGCAGGTCGACGCCGTGATCGGCGTGCACATCGGCGCAGACCCGGCCCATCCCGGCCCCCAGCACCCGCTCCAGCGGCGTCCCGGCCGTCTCGACCATCGTCACGTCCAGGCCCCGGCCGCGTGCGGTGGCCGCCACCTCCGCGCCGATGAAGCCAGCGCCCACGACGACGACCCGACCCGGGGCGGCGTCGAACTCCGACCGGACGGCGAGGCTGTCGGCGAGGGTGCGCAGCGTGTACACGCCGGCGAGGTTCTCGGCGCCTCCCAGGGTGCGCGGGCGCGCCCCGGTGGCGATCACCACGCCGTCGGCCGCCAGGCGCTCGCCGCCGGCGAGGGTCACGGTGCGGGAGGCGGCCTCGAAGTCCACCGCCCGGGCGCCGAGCCGCCACGTCAACCGCAGGTCCCCCAGCGCCCCGGCGTCGTAGAGGGCCACCCGCTCGGGCGCCCACTCCCCCGCCAGCACCTGCTTGGACAGCGGCGGCCGGTCGTAGGGGGCACCGGTCTCGTCGCCGACGAGGGTGATCTCGCCGTCGAAGCCCTCCCGGCGCAGCGCCTCGGCGGCCCGCATCCCCGCCAGCGAGGCGCCGACGACCGTCACCGACTTCACGTCTTCGTCACAGGATGCCAGCGTAATCCTCGCCGGCGCCGGCCGGGCCATCGCTGTGGCGAGCGGACGCGGCGGGTGCGCGGGCGGGGAGGGAGCCGTGACACCGATGCCGTCCGCGGGCCCCCACCCCTTTTCAGCACCCTGCTCGAGCCATCACACTTGTGTACTTTCAATCATGGCATTACATTGTCTCAATCAAAATCGCGCTGTAGTATGCACTCACGCGCTAGTTCGTTGTCGTCGACTGAGGAACCCACCATGAACCTGTCAGCACGGAGACTCCGCGCTCGCAGCGCTCGGCGGTCGTCGCCTAGAACGCCGCCCCCCCATGTGGTCGAGGAGTTCGAGCGGGCACAGGAGATGATCAGCCAACAGATCGCGGATGGCACACTTGGCGACGACGCGCTGGATAGGGAAGAACTCGCCGAGAAGTTCAACACGTCGTTGGGGTACGACAAGTTCACCGCGTGACCCGATGGGGTATTGGCGGTGGACGAACACGGGCGTTCTTGATGGGTGGGCAAACCGCAAGAGCCTGAGAGAATGCGACGTCCTCTACGACGCGATGTGGAACGCTCAGGACACGCCGAAGACGATGCGCCAGGCGAACCTGTGTCTTTGGATTGGCCAGGGAATCATCGCGTGATCAGCACGCCGGTCGCTGATATTTACTTCACGATCATTGAGGGCGAAGAGACTCCAGGGCGCGGGTTCTTGTTTCTCGTGGCTATTGACGACCTTGACTGACGGTACCGACGATGATCGGGCATTGAGCGTGATGGTTGTGGCGGCCAAAACTCCAAATCTCAGCATCCTGCTAGTGTCCTGAGCCGGAAGTTCGCCGGAGGTGTCCGGCGAGGTCAGCAAGCCTCTCAACAGCGGTTTCGCGCCAAGGCGAACGGTTGACGCCACACCATATCCTCATGAACTTGGAACTCAGGACACTAGACGATGCCTCCACGATCTCGGGGGGACCCTAGCCAGCACGACGCGGCGGCGCGGGGCGGCGTGAGTGCAGGTTCGACGTGGAGGTGAAGACGCGGCGGTGGGCGCGGGGGCGCGGGGCTACCGGTTGGAGGTGCGCGACCCGACCCGGATCTCGTGCACCTCGATACCGATCGGCGGGGAGTGGGAGTCGGCGCGCACGGTTCGCCGCACGCCGCAATTGGCGATGCGCAGATCGGTGGCCGGGCACCTGTACTGCTGGCCCGCATCCTTGGTGTACAGCCACTCGTCGTCACGGTCGGTATACGCCTGGGTCCAGATGTACGGATTGTTCTGTCCTTGTTGCAGGCCCAGATCCGCCCAATCCAGCCCTTTCTTCTGCAACTCGGCCACGTTGTCGGGATCGGGCGACTGGAGATACGTGAGCAATTCTCCACCGAGCGTATCCGGAACAACCCCAACCGGCGGCGGCCATGCCCTGAAGAAGGACATCTCCGCCATCCTCCAAGTCCCGTCGGCTACCGCCGCGAAATAGCCGGGCCGCGGCGGCTCCCAACGGCACCAGTAGATGTCCTCGCTGTGACAGTCGACTTCCTCGCTCAGAGCGGCGGAGGGGCTCACCGACTCGTAGTGCTGCTGCTCGGCGGGAGACAGGTCGGCCCACCACTCGTCCCACCGGTCCGCCGGCCCGTCTCCGAACAGATTCCGCATCGTCGTGCGGTCCGCAGCCACGTCGGCTCGCAGCTCCCGGATCGTCAGCTTGAACCGAGGCCGCCCCTCGATCAGGCACTCCCTCCCACGGGCCGACTCCACGAATTCGCTCACACTGCCGTATTCGCTGTTGAGATCCATCTCGGGCCAGACCCGGATGAACAAGTCGTCGCCGTGCGGGTCGTCGTCGGGGTCGTCGTCGCCGTCGCCGTACCTCAGGTACTGCTTCGTCTCTATCTCGACCCTGTATATGACGTACCGGCGGCCGTAAATGTCGGGCTTCTTACGGACTATTGCACGGTGCCGTGGGGCGAGCTGGCTCGGCACGTCCTCGACCCGCAGCACCACCGGGGCGCCGACGATGGCCAGCCCGGACTCGTGGCCGGACGTCCAAGTCAGCCTGCCCGTCGGGGTGCCGGCGCTGCAGTCCCCCAGCCGCGGCAGGTTGTCGAACAAATGATCCGTGCTCGTGTCGGGCTCGTCGTGGAAACCGAGGCACTCCGACGAGCCCGACCCCGACGCGAACGGCAGGACCACGCATTCAGCCACCGGCTCGCATCCCTCCTCCCGGGCCTTGTCGGCTTTCTTCTTTTGGTCAGTTCTGGCCGCCTTTTTGGCCGCATCGGCGGCCGCGGGGTCTTTCTCGACGCGGTCGGCGCGGTCGCGCGCGCGGGCGTAGTCGGCCTGGAGTTTCTCGCAGCGGATCGTCGCCGCGACGGTGTGGCAGCCGCCCGCCGCGGTGGCCCGCTTGAGGCATCGGGCCACCGTCGGGGCGCATTCGCCGGGCGGAGGGTTGCCGGGGCCCTGGCAGACCGCCTTGAGGTGGCTGAGGCGGAACTCGCACCAGTAGGCGGCGGACGGCCCGGAGAGCGTGTTGTCTTTCAGTCCCGTCTTGCTTTGTTTCCCGGTCTTGTATTTGTCGCACGGCTGCTGCGCCGGGTCGAGGGCGTAGTCGTCGCCCACGTACTCCTCGCAGTCGGCGGCGACGAGGTCGGGCGCGCCGGGCCCGCAGGCGGGGTGCGACGCGCCTGCGGGGCGCGTCGGCGGCGGCTGGTAGCACCGGTTGAACTCGTTGCGCGGCAGGTACCCCGTGGGGCACGTCCAGGTGCGGCGCGTCACCACCTTGCAGCTCGCCGAGTCGACCCGGTTCAGCCCAGCCGGGCAGCGCGGCGTGGTGAGCAGCCGGCACATCTGCCAGTAGACGGAGGGGCCGTTGTGAATGACGGCGTCGCCGTTGCCGTCGAGGACGGGGTTGCCGTCGCCGTCGAGGACGGGATCGCCGCCGCCGTAGCGCAGCTCCATGTCGTGTTCCATCACCACGTAGCCGGTTTGCGCGGCACAATCGTCGTACGCGGTCGCGGTCGGGGGCGACTCCTCGAGGATCCGCTCCTCGCAGAAATGCGGATACCTGCGAATCGGGGCGCCGTGGTGGTCCTGCTGCAGTAAGGGATATTGCTGTGGGGAATATCCGGTGACCGACGCCACCATGAAGTCTCCGGTCACCGGGCTCCGCGGACAGGCATCGACCACCTGTTGGCACTCGCGATCCTTGTCGTCGGTGTCGTCGTCGCCGTCGGAGTCGTGCACCGTATAGCCCGAGGGGCACGGGTCGAGGTGGCCGGAGGTGATCGTGGCGCCCTGCGCCAGCACGGCGGCGTCGCCCGGGCCGCCCAGGGACTCCGGCCCGACGCCCACCGGGGCCAGCACGCCGGCGAGAACCAGGGCCGCGCCGGCGAGCGCCCGCGCCGTACCCCGGGCGCCCCGCCCGGCTCGCCCCGGCGACAGGGCGCGGCTCGGCGCGGCTCGGCGCGTTCGGGCGGCGGTCACGAGCGCCAGTCCCGCAGGCACACGTCGGAGCCGCCGGACGGCGGCCACGAGCGCCAGTCCCGCAGGCACACGTCGGAGCCGCCGGGCGGCGGTCACGAGCGCCAGTCCCGGGGGCACTCGTCGGGGCCGCCGGGCGGCGGGTCGTCGCACAGTTCGGCGGCGGTGACGGTGCGATCGACGGGGCTCCACAGCAGGCCCTCCGCCGCCCACTGCTGCGCCCGCCGGCGCCACCCGGCCGCCCAGGCGTCCAACTCGTCGCACGCCCCCGCGGACCGGTGCGCCACCTCGCCCACCCGGTAGGAGACGTCGGCGGCGGCGTCCTCGAGGCCGCGGGACAGTTCCAGGAGGTACGCCGCCAGCGTGACCGGGGCCGGCTCGCCGCCCGAGCGATCGTCGCCCGGGGCGTCGGGGGCGTCATCGGGGCCATCGGGGGCGCCAGCCCGGGCGTCGGGGGCGTCGGTCGGGCCGTCGGGGGTGCCAGAGCGGGCGTCGAGGGAACCACCGGGCGCGGCGCACGCCACGGCCACGACGGCGCCGGGGCTCGCCGCCACGACCCGCACCTCAGCGGGCACGGCGGCCGCCGGCGCGGCGCGGCCTCCGGTGCGCAGCAGGCCGGCCAGCGACTCCAGCGCGGCGCGGCGCCGAGGGTCGACGGTGGCGACGGCGACGCAGAGCTGCGCCGCCGGGGTGGGGGCGGCGAAGGCCCGCCCCAGCAGGTGCTCGTAGCGCATCACCGACAGGGCGGCCGCGGCGAGGGGATCGCCGAGGACCGCCGGGGCGGCGTCGGCGGCCGGGCTCGCCACGGCGTCGAGGGCCCAGTCGCTGCCGCAGACCTCCGGCGGGAAGGCCCAGTCGAGGTCCGGCGACCACACCGGCAGGTAGCGGGCGCGCAGCTCGCCCAGCGGCGTGGCGGGGTCGGCGTCCGGGTCCAACGGTGGCAGGGTCGCGACCGGCGCCTGCTCCACGACCGGGCCGGCCGGTGCCGCGGCGCGGGCCGCCACCGGCGCAGGCTCGACGGTCGCGGCCGGCGAACCGCCGCCGCACGCCCAGCCCAGCGCGGCCAGGACGGACACCGCGGCACCGAAGCGGACCACTGGGGCGCGGCGGCCCGGGCGGCCTAGGTGTGCGCTGCGCAATCAACGCCGAGCGCCGTCGGATCCGCCGCCCTTGGATTCCGGCCTACGCCGGAATGACGAGGGGGAAAGCCGGAACGACGAGGGGGAGAGCCGGAACGACGGATCGTGTGGCCCGCCGCCCCTGGATTCCGGCCTACGCCGGAATGACGAGGGGGAGAGCCGGAAGGACGGATCGTGTGGCCCGCCGCCGCTGCGGGGCGCCCAGGAGCCGCCGCCCCTGGATTCCGGCCTACGCCGGAACGACGAGGGGGAGAGCCGGAACGACGGATCGCGGGCCGGCGGCATCGCCCAGCAGTCCTAGCGGCCGTCGGCGCCGAAGCGGACCGCCGCGCCCATGGCGTCGAAGCGGCGCAGCACCTCGTCCTGCATGTCGCGCACGGCGGGGTCGCCGTGGCGGCGCGGGCGGGGCAGGCCGACGGGGATGTCGTCGTAGGCCACGCCGCCGGGCCGCAGCATGACGATGCGGTCGGCCAGCTCCACCGCCTCGGTCACGTCGTGGGTGACGAACAGGGCGGTCTTGCGGGCCTGCAGCCAGATGCGCGCCAGGTAGTCCCGCAGCGTCCGGCCGGTGAGGGCGTCGAGGTGGCTGAACGGCTCGTCCAGCAGCAGCACGTCGGGGTTCACGAGGAACGCCCGGGCGATGCCGACGCGCTGCTGCATGCCCCCCGAGAGCTGGCTGGGGTACAGGTCGGCCACGTCGCTGAGGCCCACCATCTGCAGGTAGAACTCGGCCTCGCGCCGCGAGCGGTCCGACTTGCGGTCCTGCACGTACAGCATGTTGTCCACGACGGTGCGCCACGGCAGCAGGCGGGGCTCCTGGAACACGTAGCCCACCCGGGCGGGCACACCCTCCTGCAGGGCGCGCACCGAGCCCGAGGTGGGCCGCTCGACGCCGGCGACGATGTTCAGCAGCGTGGTCTTGCCGCTGCCGGAGGGTCCGAGGACGGCCACGAAGACGTTGCCGCTGACCGACATGCTGAGCCCGCCGAGTGCCTGCACCTGCCTGGGGTTGTTGAGCGTCGGCGGGTAGACCTTGGTGAGGCCCTCTATGAGTACGGTCGCCATGTCATCCCTCCGGGGCTAGGGAACTGCTGAGTGATCCACCGGCAGCGCCGGTCGGGCGGCAAGTCCTGGATTCCGGCCTGCGCCGGAACGACGGGTCGGGGCGTCGAGGGAACTGCTGAGTGATCCACCGGCAGCGCCGGTCGGGCGGCAAGTCCTGGATTCCGGCCTGCGCCGGAACGACGGGTCGGGGCGTCTCGGTGGTCGAGGGGACTGGATTCCGGCCTTCGCCGGCATGACGGAGCGGCGGGCAGCCAGCCGGGCGGTCACTGCTCCTCCGCGAAGGTGAACGTGGGCTGCCGGTTCCACTGGAAGGCGCGCCGCTCCAGCGGAGCGGCGGCCGTGCGGGCGGTCACTGCTCCTCCGCGAAGGTGAGCGTGGGCTGCCGGTTCCACTGGAAGGCGCGCCGCTCCAGCGGGCTCAACGCCAGCCGGTCGAGCAGCGTGATGAGGATCACGAACAGGAAGATCCAGCCCACGAAGCCGGGATAGCGCAGCGCGTCGTACCAGAAGCGGGCGCGCCAGCCCACCCCGGAGGCAGCGCCGAACCATTCGGCGATCAGCAGGCTGTTCCACCCGGTCATGAAGGCGAGCCGGAGCCCGGTGAAGGCGCTCGGGAGGCTCCCGCCGAACAGCAGGTGGTGCAGCCGCCGCCCGAACGGCACGCCGAACGACCGGGACATCAGGACGAGGCCCGGGTCGACGTTGCGCACACCGGCGCTGACGCTCACCGCCATGAACGGCACGACGGTGAGGATCACCGCCAGGATGGGGCCCCACGCCGAGAACCCGAACCACAGCGCGGCCAGGAACGCCCAGACGACCGCCGGCAGGGCCAGCAGCACCAGCACTGTGTCGTTGAACAGCCCCCGGGCCCATCGGACCGAGCCTATGAGCAGCCCCAGCACCGTGCCGACGGGAACGCCGACGACGAGACCGACGGCGTAGCGCTGCAGGCTGTCCGCCAGGGGCACCCAGAACTCGCCGGCGAGCACGCCGCCGTGCGAACCGCCGGACATCTCGGTGATCATGAACCGCGCGATCTCGTCGATGCCGGGCACCCGCGCGTTGGCCCACGCGATCCACTGCCAGATCAGCAGCAGCGCGCCGAGGGCCAGCAGACCGATGAGCCAGGGCCGTCGCAGCAGGCCCCGCACCTTCAGCGGAACCTCGCCAGCGGGCCGGGCGTCGAGCCGCCCGAACGCGCCGAGACCCTGCGGGGCGCCCATGTCGCTCACAGCGCCGCCCCCATGCCCGGTGAGCGCCAGCGCGAGAGCCGGCGCTCGATCTGGCGGAAGAACACGCTCTCGATCAGCAGCATGATCACGATGAACAGCAACGCCCAGGCGAGCATGCCGCGGACGTCGTACCTCTCGAAGCTGCGCCGGATCTGGAGGCCGATGCCCTCGACGGAGGCGAAGATCTCCGTCAGGAGTGCCATGCGCCAGGCCACGGCGAACGCCAGGCGGACGCCGCCGAACACCGAGAGCAGCGACGAGGGGATGAGAACGCCGCCGATGATCTGGGCGCGGGTGCGGCCGAAGGACTCGCTCATCACGATCAGGCGACGGTCCACGCCGGTGAGCCCGTGGGCGAGGTTCATCGTGATGTACGGCGTCGCCACGATCATGGCGTTGACGACGGGGCCCATCGGTGAGATGCCGAGCACGATCAGCGACAGGATGGCGAAGCTCACGGTGGGCACGCCCACGACGAGCCGCAGGACGCTGCCGAGGAGCTGCCGCCACCACCGGCTGTAGGCGATCAGCAGGCCCAGGCCGACGCTCAGCAGCAACGCCAGCAGGAAGCCCGCCACGGCCCGCAGGATGCTGGCCCGGAAGTTGCCGCCGAACTCCTGCCGGGTGAGCACCTCCCACGCCTCGACGGCCACGACGTGGGGCTCCGGCAGCTGCCGGGGCGTCAGGACGTACCGGGACACGAGGTACCACACGCCGACGAACGCCGCCCATCCGACCACGACGCTGAGGCGGAAGCCCCAGCGAGCCAGGACGGCCCGCCGCAGTTCCCTGACCGAGTGATCGGAGACAGCCTCGGGTGTGAACGGCGCGGCGGCGGACACGGCTAACCCTCCGCCTCGTGCTCGTGCATCGACTCGTCCTCGTCCTCCTCGTGGTCGTCCGCCTCGTCCTCGTCCGCCTCGTGCTCGTCCGCCTCGTGCTCGTGCGCCTCGTGGTCGTGCTCGTCCGCCTCGTGGTCGTCCGCCTCGTGGTCGTGCATCGATCCGTCGGGGCCGTGGAAGTCGTGGAGGTGGGGACGGGCGGCGTCGGCGGGCAGGAGGCCGAGATCCTGCAGGCGGTCGAGCGCGTAGTAATGCATCTCGGCCTCCTGCGGTGTGATGTGGACGAACGGCACGATCCAGTCGTTCGTCGCGATGTAGTCGGCCAGCCAGGCGACCTCGGCCTCGGTCTCGGCGGCGAAGAGATGCGGGTAGTCGGCCACGATACGCGCACTGTCGCGCTTCCAGGCAGCCACACCCTCGTCCCAGAGGCCGAGGATGACCTCGACCGCCTGCAGGTTGGCGTCGTGCCACACGGCGTCCACCACGAAGGCGTCGGCGATGATCCCCATCTCCTGCTCGAATTGCTCGCCACCGAAGATAGTGCCCGTGTAGACCTCCGCGGCCGACCGGCCGTCGTAGAGCGCGCGCAACCGCCGGTCGGCGAGGAGCGGCGCAGCGGAGTCGGGCGTGCAGATGCAGGCATCGACATCGCCGCGCATCACGAGGTCGGCGAGGCCTGCAGGGTCGACGGTCACGAGATCGAAGTCGGCGCCGTCGAGGGCGAAGTCGAGGCCGTAGCGGACATCGGCGATGAGCCCCCACAGCAGCGTCGAGCTGAGCGAACTCTCCACGGCGATGCGCCGCTCCAGGAGATCCTCGAGGTTCTCGGCCCGCGAGGTGCGCCGCACGGCCAGGATCGTGCGGTCGGTGGTGTACTTGCCGATGACGACCGGCGCCCGCTCGGGCTGCTCCACGAACTTCGGCACGTCGAGGGCATTGATCAGCACCACGTCGGCGTGGCCGCCGGCGAAGGCGGCGAACTGGTCGAACGGATGGCTGACCTCGAAGCGCACGTTGTGGTCCCGCTCCCAGGCGGCGCGGGTGCCGGAGTCCTCCAGCCACTGCCAGATGGGGTCGGGCGACAGGGCCATGCGTATGACCGTCGGCGCCGCCCGTGCGGGCTCGTCGCCCACCCCGGCGACAGTGGCGCCGGCGGACAGGCTGGAGACGCCCCCTTCCCCGCTGCCGGCGCAGGCCGAGGCCGCACCCAGCACCGCCACGACGGCGAGCGCCACCCGCCGGCGCAGGTGTCCTCCGGCCTTCACACGGGGCTCCGATCAGCCCTCGCCGGCGGCCGTCGCCGGCTCGAACCAGCCAGTCAGGGGGCGCATGCATCCCCACTCGTTCAGCACGCAGTCCGGGTCGGCGCCGAGCACCCGGAAGCCGTCGGAGCCGTACGAGTCGCCGGCGCCGAACCGCACTCTCTGGCCGTGCGCGGCCCGGTAGTCGGTCCGGCGCAGCTCGGCCAGGAACGCCTCGCGGGTCAGCGGTCCGTCCACCCGCGAGGCGGCGCCGAAGATGACGTCGAGATAGTCGCAGCTGGCGGTCATCAGACTCCAGGCGTCGGTGTGGTACCGGTGGGAGAACGGCTCGGCGGCCGTGCCGGTGTTGCGCAGGCTGAGACATCCCCGGTCGAGACCTTCGATGGGGTCGTCGGCGGCCCGGCGCGAACTGACCTGCGCCAGGTTGAGTGCCTGCGCCGGCGGTGCGTCGCTGAGCACGACCAGCGAGATGTGCGAATCGTTGGTCACCCAGCGGGGGCGCCAGCCGATCGCCTCGGCGGCCCGCATGAGGTTCCGCACGGCATCCCAGGAGGCCGTCGCCACCACGGTGTCGACGCCGGCGGCGCGCATGGCCTCGGCGGTTCCGAGGAAGTGCGCCCGCAACCGTGCGAGCAGGTCACCCATGTCGGGGGGCAGAGCCAGGGCAGCGTCGGCGAACGCCGCGTCGTCGGGCCCGAAGAGTCGGCCGCCGAGGCTCCGGAAACGCTCCTCGATCACGACCACGGCGGTGCCGAAGAGGTCGGCCGGCACATCGGCGGAGGCGGTCACATCGAGAGCGAGATCCGCGGCCACCTGCGCGAAGGCCGCCTGCAGCGACGCCGCCGAAACGTCGTCGGAATAGAGCAGACCTACTCTGTCGCCCCTGTCGAGCACACCGGCGCCGGTGGCGGTGCGCAGCCCGTTCTCCAGCAGGAACTCCAGCGACCCGTGATCGACGAGCAGCAGCCCGTCCGCCTGGTCGAAGAGCGCCTCGGGGAACTGGCTGTACAGGCCGATCGTCGGGATCTGCGCGGCGATGGTCGTGCAGCCCGCAATGGCGTCGTTGAGCCCGAAACCGAACATCACGAGAGGCTGCTGCTGAGGCAGTTCGGCGCAGATGGCGCCGATCTCGGCGGCCGGATCGGTGAAGCCGTACTCGTAGAAATCAAGCTCGAAGCAAGTACCGCCGACGCCGCCGAAGCTGTTGACCCGGTTGATGTAGGCGTCGAAGGTGCGGTCGAAGGAGTCGAAGACGAGGGCGCCGAGCCCCACCTCGTCGAGCCGGTCGATATCGGGGGTCACCACGGCGATCTTGGCGGTCGCTCCTGTGCCCTGCCCGCCGCCTGCGGGACAAGGCCTGCTAGCCCGCAGAACGCCGCCCGCGGTGCTGATTCCCTCGCCGGGCCGCGAGGAGAGGGCCGCGGCATCCGCGACCTCGCCGGCGGCCGTCACGGCGGCGGCCACCGGCGTCGTCTCGGAGCCGTCACCGCCCGAGCAGGCGGCCGCGACGACGCTCACGACGCCGACGGCCGCCGCGGAGAGCAGGTGGCGCCGGTGACGCGTCGCCATGGACGCGCGCGTGACCGGCACTGTCCGGCTGTGTGGCGGCACTAGGGCCTCGGATTGGGGGACGGGGCTTCGGCGGCCTCGCTGAGGAGATGAGCAAGTTCGGGCCTCATTGCCTGGGTTGCGGTGATGTTGACGGCGATGGGGTGGACGACGGCCCGGTGACGCTCGTCTACCTGGATCCGCCAGGGCCAGCGGGCGGCCGGGGACGACGTGGCTCCGACGAGCACGAGCCGTGAGCCGGGACTGGTGGCGACCTGCCCGGCGCGCTGGAAGAGGATGTCGTTGCCCGGTCCGACGACGAGGACGTCGAGGGGGGCGTCGCCCCCGGCGGGCGCCGGGGTGAGCGCCGTGGCGAGCAGGTGCTCGAGTTGCGGCGAGTCGAAGCCGATGGCGTGGATGCGCTCCCAGCCCGGCCCGCCCGGGGCGCTGACGCCGACGGTGATGATGCGGACGTTCCCGGCCAGCGGCGACGAGCCGAGCATCTCGACGACCGAACCGAGGAGGCCGGCGGAGGCGTCGGCCGGTCCCGAGACCGCCAGACAGCCGATCTCCTCGAGGTTCAGCAGCAGCGGACCCTCGGCCGTGTCGCCCACGGGCACGAGGGCGGGGCACAGCGACGGGCCCGCGCCGGCGGCGTCGAGATGCTCGAGGGTGACGTCCCTGCGCAGCTCCAGCACGTAGCCGCCGGAAGCCGCCTGCCAACCCTCGGGCGCCTCGGCGGGCTGATCCAACAGGACCTCGAAGCCGTAGGCGCCCGTCCGCACGCACACGACGCGGGGCTTGGGCTTGAACTGGGCGACGGTGACGGCCCGGAGCTGGCGCATGGCCGCCTCGATGAGGCGCAGGGAGTCCATGCGGGCGGTCTGCTGGAGCGACACCTCCAAGGGGTGAGGCACCGACTCGGCGGTTCTGGGGCGACGGCGACGCAGCCTGCCGAGCTGCCACAGCAGCATGGCGTCACCGACGGCCGTGCCGGCGAACGCACGCCTCGTGGCGGTGGCCGCGGCGACCTGCTCGACGGGCAGTTCCGCGGACGCTGCGGCGCCCGTGAGCGACGGCATGAATTCGGGCGGCGCGCTGTCCGCCGCGGCTTCGAGCGATTCGGGGGGTCCGACCGGCCCGGGGTCGGGCGTTCCCGGCACCGGTCCGTAGCCCGGTGCGGGGGCACCGGGCGGCTGATAGGGCGCGCCGGGGACCTCGTAGGCGGGCGGCGGGGGCGGCGGCTCGAAGGCAGGCGGCGGGGGCTCGACGGGCGCGGGCGGGGGCTCAGGCGGAGGTGGGGGCTCGTAGGCAGGCGGGGGCGGCGCGGGCGGGGGCTCATAGGTCGGCGGCGGCTCGACTGGTGGCTCGACAGGCGCCGGGGGAGGCTCGAAGGCCGGCGGCGGCGCGTCGAAGGCAGGCGGCGACGGCTCGGGCGGCGGCTCGACCGGCGGCTCGACCGGTGGCACCGGCGGGGCTTCGTAGGCGGGCGGCGGAGGCTCGATCGGCGGCTCGACTGGTGGCACCGGCGGGGCTTCGTAGGCGGGCGGCGGAGGCTCGCCGGGCGCGGGCGGGGCCTCGTAGGCCGGCGGGGGCTCGACTGGTGGCTCGACAGGCGCCGGGGCCTCGAAAGCAGGCATCGGCGGCTCGGCCACCACGGGAGGGGCTCCGGCGTCCACCGGTGGCGCCCCTTCGGCAGTGTCGGCGGGCGGCGCCGCTGCTTCGGGCCCGGCGAGCGGCGGCTCCACCGGCGGCATCTCGGCAGCGGGCCCGGCGGACACCGGCTCCACCGGCGGCATCTCGGCAGCGGGCCCGGCGGACACCGGCTCCACCGGCGGCATCTCGGCAGCGGGCCCGGCGGACACCGGCTCCACCGGCGGCGCCCCGTCGGCAGTGTCGGCGGCTGCCACCGCGGGTTCGGGCTCGGCGGCCGGCACCGCCGCGGCGTCCACCGACGGCTCGGCAGCCGCAGCCGGGGCGGCAACAGGCGGGATCTCGACAGCAGGCCCGGCGAGCGGCGGCTCCACCGGCGGCATCTCGACAGCGGGCTCGGCGGGCGCCTCGACGGCAGGCCCGGCGGGCGGCTCGGGCGGGGGCCGCATGGCGGCAGGGATGGGCGGCTCGGCGGGGGCCGCGGCGGCTTCGCCGATCGCCGCGGGCGGCGACGGTCCCTCCTCGAGGTGGTGGGCGCCGCTGGTGAGGCCGCGCCAGAACGGCACGACCTCATCAGGCGACGGCTCCCGGCCCCAGGCGGCGAAGAGGAACTTCTCCGCCAGGGTCCAGAGGTAGACGGGGTCGGGCTTGCCCCACGGCAACGGATCGCCGGGAAGGGCGATCGAACTGCCGATGGGCAGCACGCTGTCCGGCCCGGAGTCGGCGATTCCCGGATACCCGGCGTTGAGCGAGCGGAGTTCCTGCCAGCGCGACGGCGTGTTGAGGAACTGCGCGGCGATGCTGCGCAGCGTGTCGTCGGCACGGGTCATGTAGTAGGCCCGGATCGGGATGATCATGGGCGGCTCGACGGCCGGCGCCGGCTCGGCGTCGTGCACGAACGGACGCTGCGCTGCCGCTTCGTCCGGCGGCGCGGGCGCCGGCCCGGTGTCGTCCGCCGCCGGCGGCGCGGCGTCCTCGTCGACCGCGTCCTCGGTTGCGGCGTCCTCGTCGACCCCCTCGGCCGCCAAGTCCTCCTCGGCCGGCACGGCGTCCTCGGCCGGCAGGTCCGCCTCGGGCTGAAGTTCGCCGGGGTGGGGCGGCGCAGCGACGCCGGCCGGCGGATCTCCGACCGCGGCCGGCAGATCATCCTCGGCCGGCACGGCGTCCTCGGGCTGAGCCTCGCCGGGGTAAGCAGGCGCCGCGACGGCGGCGTCCGGCTCGTGGTAGGTCACGGCGTCCGGCGCGGCGGCGGGCGGCGCCGTCAGCGGTGCCGCGCCCATGGCCGGGGCCGTCCCCGCCATCGGCGGCGGCGTCGCCGGGGGGATCGCCCCGTAGGTGCGCGCCTCGCCGGCGTAGGCCTCGTCGACGGGGGGCGTGCCGTCGGAGACGGGCTCCTCGAAGATCGGCGGCACCTGGTGGTACCAGGCTTCGGTCTCCGGTCGGGCGCGGCCTCGCCCCCGCCGGCGGCCTCGCCCCCGCCGGCGGCCCGCCGCCGGCTCACCCTGGTCACCGGTGACCGACGGCTCGGGGCTCTCGCTCCGCTTCCTCCGCCTCATGAGCGGACGATTGTACCAGCACGCGGGCGCACCTCATCCGCGCGACCGGGACTCAGAGGGGGCACGGACCGAGGTAGTCGATCGGGCTGCGCGACCCGTCGGCCAGGACGAGGTACGCCTCCGCGGCGCCGACCGCTTCGATGATTTGGCGATCCCGCGCCAGCCCCAGCACCGAGCGGTAGAGGTAGTTGCTGACGACGGTCACCTCGACCGCGTAGCCGCGGCATTTGATGGCGCCGACGGCGATGGGCTCTCCGTAGATCAGGGGCCGCCCCTCTTCGGCCCAGAAGGTCGCGTCGATGCGCCCCTGCGCGGCCTCGCGGGCGTCGTCGAACGTGCCGCCGGCGGCGATCGTCGCCGCGGCCACGCGGGCGGCCTCGTTGGCGGCGCGCGCCGCGTCGGCGCGGGCGGCGTTCAGCCGCGGGCCGTCGTAGGCGATCGCCCCCAGCAGCAGCAGCGCGGTGGCGATCACGGCGATGAACGGCGCGTACACGCCCCGCTCGTCGTCGCGCAGCCGGCGGCTCATCCTTACGAGCGCGGCCGGTAGGGTTCGATCACGGCGACCCCCTCGACGCTCCGGGATGGCGTGACCGGGAGTTCGAACCCTCCGAGTCGAGCATCATCCGGCGGCACCTGGCACGTGAGGTGGATGTGGACGGTGCCACCGAGCGGGACCGCCGTTTTGTCAAATTCGCTATAGGGGACGGGTTTGCCATCGCGGTCGGAGACGGCGATGGCGTGACCGCTGAGGGCGAAGCTGAGGGCGAAGACGAGATCGCCCTCGAGGTTCAGGAAGACGACCCGGCTGTCGCCGATGAAGTCGTTGTTGCAGCGGACGCGATTCGCCGCGGCGGCGTCCTCGGCCGCCGCGAGCGCGGCGCGCGCCACCTCGCCGGCGCCGTTGGGGCCCCCGACGTAGCGGCAGCACAGCGCGGCGGTGCGGGCGGCGCGGTCGGCGGTGCTCTGCAGCGTCTGATCGATCAGACCCGAACCCGAGAGCATGGAGATCGAGATGATCACGAGGATCAGC
This sequence comes from bacterium, assembly GCA_026708055.1. NCBI lineage: Bacteria > bacterium. Next base: position 52,985 of record JAPOVS010000059.1, read on the forward strand.
AGGGGGAACATCATCGCCATGCCGATCGCGGCGCCCGACCCGGTGTCGTCGGCCCGGGCGCGACGGCGGGCGCCCCTCGCCGCACCGGCGGCGGTCGCCGTGCCCCGGCGGCCCCGGCGTCTCAGCATCGCCGGACCGCCCTCCAGCCGGCCCGGAGGGCGCGGCCGAACCGGCGGCGCCGGCGGGCGCGTCTCAGCATCGCCAGGCGTCGCCGGCGGTCAGCTGCGAGGCCGGCACGTCGTCCAGCGGTCCGCAGGCCTGTGCGGTCAGCTCCACCCCGCCGAGCAGAGGCGTGAGGGTGCCCCCGAACACCAGCACCGTCACCGTGCCGCGAGCCTCCTCGACGACCACCGCCGGCGGGCGGGTCTCGATGATGGAGCTCTTCGCCGCCGCCATGGCGATCCGCGCCCCCAGCCTGCCCTCGCACACCCGCGGGGTCCGCTTCTCGCCGTCGCACTCCGGCCAATCATCACGATCACCAGGATCGGGCCCGGCGGCCTGCGCCGCGCTCAGCGCCGAGTCGGCCGCCGCCTGCACGGCGGTGCGGGCCATGGCGATCACCACGACGTGCACGCCGATCAGGATCATGAACAGCACGCCCAGGAACAGGATCGCCGCAGGCAGGGCTTCGCCGCGCTCGTCGCCCACCCGCCGGCGACGGGCGGAGGCCGGCCCGCCGCCGGCGGCGGCGGCGGCCGCTGCCCGCGGCGCCCTCACGACTCGTGCGACAGCGGGGAGTCCGTCCTGCGGAGCGGTCTCCGGTTGTCCACCGTCCGGGCCTCGTCGACGCGGGACTTGTCGGCGCGGTCCAGCATCGTGCGCAACGACTCGCGGGTGGCCGGGTAGCTCGCGTAGATCACCGGCGACCTCTCGCTGTCGGCGCCGAAGTGGTTGTCGCGGATCCGGTCCGGGAGCACGGCCCTGTTGCCCATGGAGGGAAGCGGCAGGGCGAGTATCCCGTTCCTCGACCGGACCGGGGTCTCGTGGAGGGACGCCGCCAGCTCCCAGTCCACGAACCTCTGATGCCAGGTCTCCCTGCCCAGGAGCAGGAGCGTGACCGTCGAGTCGCCGAGGATCTCCTCGCGGACCCTGCTCATGATGTAGTGGTCGTCGAGGCTGCCGACGAAGCCGTCCTTCTCGCTCACGCCGATGCAGCGGGGCACGAACTCGGTCCCGTACTGGCGGATGAACGACTCGACGTCGCTGAAGTCGGCGTCGTGGTAGCAGACGAAGCACGTCAGCCTCGTCGGATCGACCCTGCTGGTGGAGATCAGATCCGCCAGACGCTGCATGAGGAACGCGAGGTTCTTCGCTTTGGCCACTCCGCTGTCTCCCTTCCTGGCTGGGTCTACTGCTGTCCCGCCTACTGCGGTCCCTCGTAGGCGCGGGCGTCACGCGGCAGCACGTCGGTGGGGTACGCGCCGATGCCGTGCTCGGTGAGGTCGAGGCCCAGCGCCTCCTCCTGCGCGGTCACCCGCAGCAACCGGAAGCGGCGCAGCAGGGCGAACAGGATACCTGTCGTCACCAGGGTCCACGCCGCCACGATAGCCACCAGGATGACCTGGACGATCAGCTGGTAGCCGTCCCCGCTGTAGAACAGCCCGGCGCCGTCGCGGCCGAGGTAGCCGTCGTCGTAGCGGGCGAAGAGGCCGACGGCCAGCGTGCCCCACAGGCCGCACGCACCGTGCACCGACACGGCGCCCACCGGGTCGTCGATGCCCTGGCTCTCGATGAACGTCATCGAGTAGACGACCAGGACGCCGGCGACCGCACCGGTCACGAGCGCGCCGAGGGTGTTCATCGAGGCGCAGCCCGCGGTGACAGCCACGAGCCCGCCGAGGGTGCCGTTGGCGACGATGGACATGTCCGGCAGCCCCTGCCGGCGCCACACGACCGCGCCGGCGACCACCGTGCCCACCGAGCCCGCCACGACGGTGTTGAGGATCACACGGCTGACCGGGCTGCCGGCCGTGGCGGCGAGCTGCGACCCGGCGTTGAACCCGAACCAGCCCAGCCACAGGATGAACACGCCCAGTATGACCATCGGCACCGCATGGCCCGCGATCGGCCGCGGCGTTCCGTCCGGCGTGTACTTCCCCAGGCGCGGGCCGAGGAGGATCGCGCCCATGAGCCCCGCGCTGCCCCCGGTGACGTGCACCACCGTCGAGCCGGCGAAGTCGCTGAAGACGGCGCCGCCGATGGAGATGTCCGCGATCAGGCCGCCGCCCCAGGTCCAGTGCACGACCGTCGGATAGATGACGGCGCACATCGCCACGCTGAACAGCAGGTACGACCTGAAGCGGGCCCGCTCGGCCATCGCCCCCGAGGCGATGGTGACCGCGGCGGCGGCGAAGACCGCCTGGAACACGAAGAACGTGGCCGTGCTGAGATTCCCGGCGCCGCTGGAGCCCGCCCCCACGAGATCGCGCCCCGCCAGGAAGAACCCTTCGGCCCCCCACAGGGGGTTGCCCGCGCCGAAGGCGATGGCGTACCCGGTGGCCAGGAAGGCCAGGACGCCGACACACATGTCGGAGAGGTTCTTGGCGAGGATGTTGGTGGTGTTCTTCACCCTCGTCAGGCCGGTCTCGAGGAGGGCGAAGCCGGCCTGCATGCAGAACACCAGCACGGCGGCCAGCAGGACCCAGGCGTTGTCGAGCGCCGCCTGCACCGCCGCCGAGGCGTCGTCGGCCTGCGCCGCGGCCGGCGTCGTCATCAGGGCTGTCACCGCGCCCGCCGCGCCGAGAACGATCAACGTGCCGCGCTTCATGCCACTCTCCCTGTGCGCCCGCTCGAACGGGCCACAATGATAGGGCGAACAAACGATGTTCCATCGGGGTTTCTATCGCGGTTCCATCGCGGTTCCATCGCGGTTTCTATCGCGGTTTCTATCGTGCCCGGCGGCGGAGCCGCCCCCCGCCACGCGCCCGGCGTCGGGCCAAGTGTGCGAGTTGGCGGGCGAGGGTGAGCGAGGTGCGCAGGTTCATGTGCGAGGCGCCGCCGGTGCGGGGATGGAACGTGACGGCGGCGTGGGCGACCCGATCCGGCGGCGTGGCGGCGAGCAGGGCCACCAGGAGCTTGTAGCCGCCGGGCGGGCAGCCGGCGGGATCGGCGCCGAGGGCTCGCAGGTCGGCGGTGCGGCAGGCGAACATGCCCGTCAGCGGGTCGGGGGCGGCGACGCCGGTGGCCGCACGCGCCAGCCCGGCGAAGGCCGCCGACCCGACCCGCCGCCACAGACCCCCCAGCGCCCCGCCGAAGCCCGAGCGGAGGCTCGCCGGCGAGCGGGCGCCGCAGACCAGGTCCGCCCGGCCCTCCAGCAGCGGCCCCAGCAGCCGTCCGGCGTCCGCGGGGTCGTGCTGGCCGTCGCCGTCGAGCACCACCGCGATCGGCCCGGCCGCCGCCGCGGCGGCCTCCAGCACCGCGCCGGTGAGCCCCCGGCCCTGCTGGAGGAGGGTCCTGGCCCCCGCTTCGGCGGCCGCTTCGGCCGAACGGTCGGCGGTGCGCGCATCGACGCAAACCACGCACTCGGCGCCGAGGGCTGCCGCCGCGCAGGCCGCGAGGGCGCCGCGGACCACCCGCCCGATCGCCTGCTCCTCGTCCCAAACGGGGATCAGCACGCTCACGTCCGTCACGCTCACCTCCGCCGCCCCGGCGCCCCGGCGGCGGCGAGCCTACCTGCATCACAGCCACGGCCGCCTCCTGCTCCTGACCGCTCCTGATCGAGGTGTCGAGCCGGCGGGGGACCCTCCCGACGGCGGAGGCGGTTGTTCTCCTGTTCTCCGGCCGAGCGCGCGCGGGCTCGGCGCTGATCGTCGCAGTGGCGGACTTGCCGGTTGGGGATAGCCTGACCGCCGCCGCATCGCCGGACCGTTCCGCCGGGGGCCGAGGAGCGCCCGCCGACGTGCCCTGCGAGAACGGCGCCTCCGCCCCGAAGGCCGGCGATCAAGGAGACAAGTGACCCTTCGCTGCAGGATTCTCGCCGTCGGACTGGTCGTGGCCGCCGTCGCCGGCGGGTGCTCGACCGGGCGTTCCGCGTCCCCCCCGATCTCGCCGCTGGCGCCGGCGGCTGCCCCTGGAGAGCCCGACGCGGCGGAGGAGGCGACGGAGGAGACCGACGAGTCGTTGTTCTTCGAAGCGCCGGGGAGCGACGCCGAGGGCCCCCTCGAACTCCTGACGGGGGGGCTGGACGTGGATCTCCTGACCGAGGGACTGGACGTGGCCGCCGGGCTCCAGACCGGCGACGAGGATCCGTTGGATCTGTTCGGTTCGCCCGACGACGGCGCCGCGGCCGCAGACGGGGCCGAACCGCCGCCGGTCGCCCCGGAGCCCCCCGCCGAGGAGCCCGAGTTCGTTCCGGCGGAACTCGAGGCGATCCTGGAGGAACCCGGGGTGCTCCTCGAGCTGCCCGAGGCGGCGCCGGTGGCGTCCGCTGTGGTCTCCGAGGCGCCCGAGGCGGCAGCGGTCGACAGCGTGCCGCGCCGGATCGAGCGCGCCGGCGACCCGCTGGCCGCGGCGGAGGAGTTGGAAGAACTGGCCGGCGACGACGCCGCCGAGGTGCGGCGCGCCGTGGCCCGCAACCCGGCGACGCCGCCGGCGCTCCTGGCGGACCTCCTCGAGGACAGCGACCCCGGCGTGCGCTGGGGGACGGCGGCCAACCCTTCGCTCTGGCCCGAATTCCGCGACCTTCCCGCGCGGGCGATCACGTTGTTCGAGTACGAGGCGCTCAACCCCTACGTTCCCGGGCGGTTCGCCGACCCCGAGCTCGCCGGACTGGGACTGGTCGAGTTGCTGGCGTTGGCACGCACCTGGGAAGAGGTACGCGCCGCGGCCGAAGAGGCCGACGAGGGCGCCGCGGCCGACGAGGGCGAAGAGGAGGAGTCGCCCTACCAGCCCGTCCTGGACTACGTCGACGGCCTCCCCGATCCGCTGGTGCTGTCGCCCGACGCTCCTCTGCCGCGCCGGGCGATCGCCGACAACGCCGCGCCGTGGCCGGCCGTCGTGCCGGTCCTGGTGGCGGACTACGCGGCCCGGCAGTGGGCGGCCGCCGATCCTCAGACACCGCCCGAGCAGCTGCTCGCCCTGGCCGCCGATCCGCGGGGCGACGTGGGCGTGTGGGTCGGCGCCAATCCGGGCGCGCCGCCCGAAGCGCTCGCATTGCTCGCCCCGAGCGGCGACGCCCCGATCCGTCGAGCCGTCTCGGAGAATCCGGCGACGCCGACCTCGATGCTGACGGTGCTCGCCCGCGACGAGGTGGCGGGAATCCGACGGGGCGTGGCCCGGAACCCGACGGCCTCGCCGGAGACCCTCGAAGCGCTCGCCGGCGACGGCGAACAGTACGTGCGCAGCGCGGTCGCCGCCAACGCCGCGGCTCCCGCGGCGGCGCTCGACTCGCTCGCCGACGACGGCAGTCTGCTGGTGCGCCTGGCCGTGGCACAGAACCCGTCGACACCGCCGGGGGCACTGAGGCGCCTCTTCGGCGCCGACGACCCCGGGGTGCGCTGGGCGGCCGCCAACAACCCGTCGCTGCCTCCAGACGCGTTCGGGTCGGCCGGGGATTCCGGCGTCATCGGTCGCCGCGGCGAGCCGATCGATCTGCCGCCCCCGCCGCCGCCCGACGCGGGCGAGGCGCCGGGCACGCCCGCCGGCGGGGCCGCCGGGACCGGTGACGGATCAGGAGAGCCCGATGAGCAGTGACCGCGCCATGACCGCAGGCCCGCGCCGCCGGGGTGACCGCCGGTGCCGGCGCCGGCAGCTCCGGGGTGGCCCGGTGGCGTCGCTCGGAGTCCACATGGTCCTCGGCCTCGTCATGGTCGCGGCCGTCGCCGCCCCGGCCCGCGCCCAGGACGACTCGCCCGACGATGCGCCCGTCGAGGACGGTCGAGTGGAGAACCCCGAGGAGTCGGACTCCGAGCCGCCCGAATGCCCGCCCCGGCCGCCGAGCCCGTTCATGGACGCCGGCCCGTATCCGGACGACTGGTGCCAAGATCCCCGCCACTGGATCGTCGAGGTGGTTTGCGGGCCGCCGCACGCCGGGGCGGGCTCGACGGTGCGTTTCAACGCCGACCCCGATGTCGTGGGGCAGCTGACGCTGGACGACGTCTGCGGCGGCCTCGGTCTCGCCGTCAGTTGCCGTGCGCCCGGGCGCGAGCTGCCCGGAACCGGCGAGCCGCACGAGGAGCCGGTCGGGACGCCCGGTCTCGGCGAGTCGCCGGACGGGGCCGCTGGGGTGCCCGGGACGGCCGAATCACCTGCCGCGGAGACCGGCGGCGGGGCGGTGCCGACACCCTTCGTCGGGGACGGCACGGGTGACGCTTGCGCCCCCCTGTGGCCGCCGGGTGCGTGGTTCTCGTTCACGAGCCGCGATCCCATAAGTGGGTCGACCGCCTCGGAGGGTCGCCACACCGGGCTCTGGCTGGGGCCGCGCCACTGGACGGCCGCCGTGGTTCCGTCGCTCGGGCTCCGCTGCCCCGGCGAGCGCCTCGAGGCGCACGTGCACACCGGCGGCGCTCTGACGCGTGCCTACGGCCACGGGATCCCGGTCGACTACCGGATCGGCGGCAGCGTCCGGTTCCAGGAGTGGGCGGGGTTCGCCGCCGCCACCGCCGGCCCGGGGGTCTCGCTCCCCGCCTGGTTCGCGGACGATTTCGCCGGGTTGCTCGCCGCCAATACCTCCGGGGAGTTCCACTTCCGCCTGTACGGCCCCTATGGCGCAGAGTTCGGGACCGCGGTGTTCGACCTCGCGGCGATCAGCGAGGCGGTACAGCCGATGCGGGAGCACTGCCCGGCGCTACCCCCAGCACCGACCGGCCCGGACTCCGAGGCCGCAGCACCGGGCCAAGAGGAGGGCTGAGCGCCCTCCGACGTAGCGGCCTACGTTGACGGCTTCAACCTCTACTCCGGCCCAGCCGCCGGGCCGCGGAACGTCCTGGAGAGTTGCGCTGTGACGATGGGGCGAGGGATGCGCGGGCTCCTGGCCGGTGGATCATGCCTCAGGAGGAGGCCCGGGTATCGATCCGAGGAGGCCCGGGTATCGATCCGAGGAGGCGGCGGATCGGTTGTCCGGGGGCCTCCGTGGCGGGCCGAGCGTCAGCCCTTGTCGCGGATGGTGACCGTCGCGGTCGGATTGGTGCCGACGGGGACCTTCTTCCGTCAGCCCCTGTCGCGGATGGTGACCGTCGCGGTCGGATTGGTGCCGACGGGGACCTTCTTCCGTCAGCCCCTGTCGCGGATGGTGACCGTCGCGGTCGGATTGGTGCCGGCGGTGACCTTCTTCGGCAGATTCGAGCCGAGCGAGACCCTGAAGGTCTCGTCGTCGGTGTCGCCGTCGACGAAGGTGCTGACGTATCCGGCGGCGGTGAGCGTCCCCTTCCGGATGATGAGGAAGTCGATGTCGCCGTGGTCGCCGGACTCGGCGGTGAGCGAGGTGACCTCCAGCGGGATGACGACGTCGACGTCGAGCGGCAGTCTCAGCGCCACGGCTACGACCGCGCCGCTGCCCTCGGGTACGTATTTCGCGAAGTGGTAGACGTTGACCGTCGTGGTAGTGACCTTGTCGTCGTCGAGAATGCGGAAGTAGTGGTACTTGTAGGCGCCGATGGTGTAGGCGTCGTCGGCCAGAATCTGCAGCGTCGCGTACTCCGTGCGGCGCTCGGCGATGGTGTCGTTCACGAACTTCACGGCGATGGTGGCGCTCGTGCTGCCGGCGGGCACCGTGACCGTCGCGGGACTGCTGGTCACCCCTGTGATGGTGAAATCGCTGCCGAGGGTCGCGTTCTCGCGGAGCAGCTTGTAATGCACCGTGAGGTCGGCGGCCTGCGCCTTGTCGATTGTCACCACGATGCTGTACCCTCCGGCGCTCTCGGCAAAGAAGCCGCCCCCGAGGCTCTGGAACTGGACGACGGGAGGCGGCGGCGGGGGTGGGGTGGCAGGATCGTCGTCGCTGATGGTGACGGTGGCCGTGCCGCTCAGCGTGACCCCGCCGTTGTTGGTGACGCTGTGGCTGGTGTGGGCGTACTTGTCGCTCGTCTCGAGGCCCGGGCGGTTCGTGGCGGTGCTCGGGACAGCGACGGTGACTGCCTCGCTCACGCCGTCGTCGTCGTCCAGGGCGATCAGTTTGATCGTCGCGGAGGTGGCCGAGCCTGCCTTGGTGCCGGCGAACCGCACCCGGTTGCCCGTGAGGGTCACCCCGGCGGGGGTGCCGGATAGTTCGATCCGGAAGTCGTCGCCGAGTTTGCCGCCGCTGAAGGTGAGGGGCACGTCGATGTGCTCGTCGTAGCGGAGCAGCTTGCCGTTCCGGCCCGTCGGAACCACCACCGAGAGCTGCAGCGCCCGGCCGATGGTCACGGTCAGCGTGGCGGCGTCGGTGGCGTCGCCCTCGGCGGCGGTCACATCGGAGGCGGCCAGCGTGACCGTCGTCGGGTCGTCGTCGCCGACGTACAGGGTGTAGTCGGCCACGCTGATGCCGTCGTAGCGGTCGTCGTCGGAAGAGACGCTGTGGCTGAAGGTGACCTGGCGGGGCAACTCGTCGACTTTGTTGTCCGCAGCAGCAGCCGCGTACACCTTGAAGCACTTCCTCCCCCACGCTGTGGGGCTGAACGACAGGGATGCCGCCGTGGCGATGGCCGGCGAGGCGGTGGCCGAGAGCGTCACGCTCGAGTCCGGGGCGTCGCCGAGTGCCGCGCAGTAGTTGAACGGGGTGCCGGCGGTCTCGTCCTCCCACGGGAACAGCCATTCGTCACCGGTGGTCGGGTGTGAGATCACCACCCGGCCCGCGTTCTGCGACTCTTCGGCCGGTTGCGTGTCCTCAGTCTGGGTGTCCTCGGCCTGCGTGTCGTCGGCCTGGGTGTCCTCGGTCTGCGTGTCCTCAGTCTCCTCAGTCTGGGTGTCCTCGGCCTGGGTGTCCTCGGCGGGGGCGTTCTCGGTCTGGGTGTCCTCAGCGGGGGCGTTCTCAGCGGGGGGATCTTCAGCCGGGGGATCCTCGGCGGGAGGATCCTCAGCAGGGGGATCCTCAGCAGGCGGCGGGTCGCTCTGCTGCTGTTGCTGCTGCTGCTGCTGTTGTTGCTGTTGCTGCTGCTGTTGTTGCTGTTGCTGCTGCTGTTGTTGTTGCTGCTGCTGTTGTTGTTGCTGCTGTTGCTGATCCTCGGCCGCTTCTACTGTTTCGTCGTCGTCGCGCACGGTCACCGTTGCGCTCTTGGCGGACTGGTCGATCCAGTAGCCGGCGGCGGGGCGCAGCGTCACCGAGACGCTTCTGTCGCCGTCTGCGACCTCGTTGTCCACGGTGGCGACGGTCATGCTCTTGGTTGTTGCGTTGCGTGCCAGCCGGAGCGAGCGGTTGGTCTTGCCTTCACTGCCGTCGACGCGGAACGCCAGCCGCGGGCGCGCTCCGGGGCCCACCCAGGCGCCGTCGAGCCCCAGCACGAACTTGGCCCGCCTGCCTTCGGTCACCGTCGCGGCGCCCGGCGCCACCGAGACGCTCGCCGTCGGCAGCTGCTCCACGGTGAGGGTGTGCGACCGGTTCTGGACCGTCAGGCCCCCCTTGTTGGCCACGGTGTTGCTGATGAAGATGTGGCTGTCCGCTGTCCGGGCGGACTGCTCCGCCGTCAACGCCTGCTGCGGGACGCTCACGCTGAACGAGTCGTAGTCCACGTCGCCGACCACGCTGATCAGCACCACCGCCTTGCGGGCGCCCTGCTGGAAGATCAGCTTGCCTCTGCCCAGGGTCACGCCCCGCGGCGATCCGCTCAGGGCCACCTCCAGATCGGAGGCCGCCGCCCCGGTGAACACCAACGGGAACATCAACACATCGCCCTTGCCGAGCCGCCGGTTGAGGGTGAGCTTCAGCTTGGCCGGCGTCGCGGTGTCCGCGGTGCCTTCGCGGGCCGAAGCGTCGACGGCCGCGACCGTCAGCACCGTCGGGTTGCTCTGCGCCGCCACGCTCGGCACCAGAACGGTCAGGAACACGGCGCACGCCAGCGATGCGGCCAGCAGCGGCCGGAGGCAGCGGCGCCCCCTCGACGCACCCGCACGCCTGCGGCCGCGGCCGGCACGGGCGTGTGCTCCTGGAGCGGTTGGTTCGGTTGATTCGTGGTACACCGTTGTCATCCACTTTCCGGACTCGTCGGACGAGGCACGTAGGCCGCAAAGATAGCAGCAAGAATCCGATCTGGGCACCACCCCGGCTTTGACCTGCGATCTGACCCGCACCGAACTGCTGCGGAGCACGCGCAGGATCGCACCGGACAGGGCCGTGACGGCCCGGCTGGTTCTGGACAGCCTCGTGCTCGCGGGCCAAACGGCTCCACAGCGGCAACCGCGCGTCCGTCACTCGTAGGGGCTCTACGGCTCAGCGGATGCAGGATCGCGACACTCAAGGTCATTTGTGATGCCGCTGTGCTTGATCCGCCTGTCGGGACCGACGAATTGGTACTTGAGGGCTGTGTCGGGGCACTGACCGGCTGGATTCCGGCGTGCGGCGAAATGATGGGGTGGGGGCGGTCGGTTTGGGCGGCGCCGCCCCCGCTCAGGGGGCCGGACCGTGGCCGAGCCGCCGGCGCAGGGCGGCCAGTTCGGCCTCGGCGGCCTGCCGGGCCGCGGCTTCTGCCCGGGCGCGGCCGTCGGCCGCCTGGGCGCGGTCATCGGCCGCCTGGGCGCGGTCCTCGGCTGCCTGTCGGGCTGAGGCTTCGGCTTTGCGGGCTCGGCG